>NZ_CP172053.1:0-76940 GCF_044095835.1 Cedecea davisae | reverse complement strand
TTATGTTGCACGGAAGGAGCACTGAGCACAGAAGGTATTGCAGTTTTCTGAGCATAAAACTATACTCCCTGCATAGAGCAACAGCTTCTATACAGTTTAAGTAGGCCCCGTTAATCTCCTGACCCGCCAAGATTAGAGAGATTATCGGGGTTTTTGCTTTTCTGGTTCCGGGTAGACACCTCATCAGAACCAGTTCCCTGCCACCTTACGGCGTGGCCAGCCAAAATTCTTCAGACGATCAGTAATCTAGCATTGAACATCAAAAAGTAAAGTCTTTACTTCAGCAGCCCCTGTTCACTAAGTTCCCGCTCGATGAGTTTTTCAATGAACTGGGCCTGAGTTATCCCTTCCTGATCACACAGCGCAATCATGCGATCTTTAAGAGGGTTACGGATAAAGACTTTCACTTCTTTGTGTGTAATCCGCTTTCGGGCTACAGCCGCTAACTGCTTCTCAGAAGCAGTCATCGGATTACCTTTTCGGTAAGAACGCTTTTCTTTCGATGAGGAAGTTACTGCATTTTCGACCTGCGACATCTCTGCCTCCTCAAGGATCAAACAAGGATCGTTTCGCAGAGGATACTACAGATTCGTGAAATCAGCGACTTAACTTTACGCGTAAGTGTGAGCCATGTTGGCGCATGGTTCACCAGGATAGAGGTAGATTTCGGATCAAATGACGATGCAACTTAGTATGAAGAATGCCACTCAGTTCCTCCGTCCCAGCGCGACTGCCAGTGCTGAAGGTAGGTTTGTGCCACTTCCGGCACCTCATTAATCACCAGCACATTCTCGCTATTCCTCGATGCAGCAGAGCGAGTGTAGTTAAAGCTACCAGCCTCAACTGTATGATTATCAACAATAATGACTTTGTCATGCATGATGGCGTAGCGACCGTTGGTGCGCAGCGGAATTCCCGCGTTCACCACGACGTTCATCGCCGCCTGGCTGGCTTTGCTCCGGTTGCCCTTTTCATCAAGCACTATCTTCACATCCACACCACGACGTTTTGCCCTGACAAGCGCAGTAACCACCTCCGGAGACGTAAATGAGTAGCCCATCAGCCGAATTTCCTGCTGTGCTGACTCAATCGTCTTAAGGACCAGCTGCAACGCGCTGCCTTCAGGTGAAAAGCCGACCTGTACGGAGGGTGCCGCTGCTGCGGGCTGAATACAGCTCAGCGAAAGGCATACCAGACCGGACACGGCCAGCTGGCGAAAGGTGAACTTACGCATTAAATAACCTCAGAAATACTGTTCGGATGTGTTAACCAGAAACGCCGGAGACGGGGAAAACTTGCTTTTACCCTTCTCCGGGGTTGGACAACTGAGCACGGCGAAGGCGTCAGTCTCTTTTAGCGGTATCAGGTGGCGGACGCCTGATTATTTTTTGGTATCGCCGGCAGCATGACTGATGGCCTGCTGCAGGGCCTCCGCGCTGGTGTATCCAGGGATAACCGTCACGTTATCAGCGCTGGCGCCGGCTGACGGGAGAACCACCAGGGCTGGAGTACCGCTGAAGCCCAGCTGCTGCGCAAGTGTGTTTATGCCATCCAGGGTTCCCTGAACATCTGGGGCTGTTTTCGCATCGAACTTCACGGCTTTTGCGGCCGCGCTGATATCAGCATCGGTCAGCTTACCCTCGTTGTGGCCGGTGGCGTAAATCGCGTTGTGATAGTTAAGGTAAGCATCGGCCCCCTTCTGCTTCCAGATCTGAAGCCCGGTTTTCGCCGCGCTGAGCGACGCCGGCCAGCGCTGGCCAAATATCGGGAATTCCTTGAACACAAAGCGCACGTCCGGGTTAGCTTTTATCACTTTCTCCAGTTCCGGCGCCAGGCGGGCACAGTAGATGCACTGGTAATCAAAGAATTCAACGACCGTCACTTTCGCATCAGCGGGCCCATATGACGGCGTGCCTTTATCGTTCAGCAGCGCTGCCTGATTCTGAACCACGGCGGCCGTCATCGCCTGCTGCTGCTTCTCCTGCTGTTGAGCCTGCAGCTTCTGGCTGACCTCAACCAGCACTTCCGGATGAGCCAGCAGGTAGTCTTTCGCGATTTCACCAATGCGGGCTTCCTGCTCCGGGGTAAAGGCAGCGGCAGGTTTCTCTGCTGCCCCCGCCATGCCGGAGACCAGAAGGCCAGCGGCAAGCATGACTGAAAGGGTTTTATTCATGTTCATCCTGTGTTTTTCTCTTCTCGGTTGTTATCAGTTCGTTCCGTGCACGGGTGGCGACGCTTCTGACCGCCCTGCGCTGTCGTTTAGCATGCTCCTGAGCCCTGCGCTCCACGGCATACGCCGCCTCCTCCTCGCTCACCGGTGCGACCGGTTGTCCGGCAAGGTTTTTACGCCACGCGCCCACCGTCATGGCGCCCAGATACGCATCCGAGCGGGTGACTGCGGCAAGGCAGCGTTTCAGCGTCTTCACGGAAACCTCCAGCCCGCGCCGGCGAATGTCATTGACCATCGCCTCCCGGATGTTGACCGCCAGGAGCTGCGGCTGGCCGTCCGTCACCAGGGCCGGCCAGCAACGATCCAGGAGCGCGAGCGCGTCCGCAAGCGGCATGACCTTCCGGTACACCGGTTCCGGGGCAGGTTTGCGCCTGGCCGCCCGCATGGCCTCCCTCTCCTGCGCCTGTCGCTCTGCCCACATCCGGGCTTTCTCTGCTTTTCGGGCGGCCTTCTCGTCCGCCTGCGCCTTTTTCGCGCTCTCATCCACCGCCTGCTTCCTGACCTTCCAGGCAGGCGTCGTGTTCACCACCACTGTCTTTTTACGCGTGACCCGGCCCGGCCCCGCACCGTCCGGTTCACTGTTGTTAACAGCACGCTGACCTTCTGGCTCCGCTTTGCGGCGCAGCGTCAGCGTGGGGCGCCCCTGCTCTGTCATCCTGCCTCCGGATAAATCTGTTTCACGTATACTCCCCTGACTGACCCTATTCTGACACGGCAGATATCACATCACCATCAGTCCGATGACGGCGAGGTGCACCGCGTAGAACAGCGGGAAAAATTCGCGCGGCCAGAACCGCGGCACGCGGCAACAGGTCCGGCTCAGCACCGTCAGGGTTATGCCGGGTATTACCAGACCCGCGATGGCAAAGGCGGGGCTGTCCGCAGCATTCAGCGCGAGTATCGCCAGCGCCAGACACAGTGCCAGCCCCGTGCGCGTGGTGCGCCTGCCCGTCATACAGACGCCGCAGGCCAGCATCAGCATCATTACCCCCGCCAGCCCGTAGCTTCCCTCTGATAACGGCAGCCAGGCCAGAACCAGCATCAGGGACAGCGGCCACGCGCGCGGCCCGTGCTGCTGCATCAGCGCCAGCGCCTGTCCGCTGACCGCAAAGGCAAACAGGATATTGCCCAGGTCCGGGCGCAGCCCGGCCAGTATCCAGCCGCCCTGCGCCACACCCGCCCATATCCAGAGCCGGTTCAGGGCGCGCTGCTGAATCTGCGGATGGCGGGCGAGGTTCATGGCCCAGACCAGGCCAAAGAGCGGAAACGCTCCCCGACCGGCAAGACGCAGCCAGTCATTATCCAGTCCGCACAGCATGCTGATGTGGTCGGCCACCATCAGCAGCAGCGCCACGGTTTTGATAAGGTCGGTCTGGCCCGGCGTCCACACAAGCAGACGCTGCAGCCAGCAGTCGGCCACCACCACAAGAGGGAACAGCGGATGCTTTTCAGCACGCATATCAGTCGCCTCCCAGGGTCTTTTCACGCTCAAGGTCTCGCACCGTTTCGCGCTCCATCTGCTGCAGGCGGTCCCGCTGCACGCTCTCGCGCACCACCTGAGACACCGCCTCATCCCGGCGGCGTTCTTCCGGCGCTTCCGGCAGCGTGAGGGGGGAAGGGGCCGTCTCTTTCCCCCGGTCCATCTCCCGCACCACATTCTGCACGGCGACGTCGTCACCACCGGCCGGCCGGCCTCCGCTGCGGGCCATCTCGCGCACCGACTCTTCAGCGCGCTTCTCCATCTCGCGCATCTGCTGCGCCTCGAGCGCCTGCTGTGCCAGAACCTCCGGCGGAACCGCCTCCCCGGGCCGGGTGCCGGCACTGTCAGGCAGGTTGTCCACCCAGATGCGACCGCCGGTAATGGCGCCGGGGTTCCACGGCCTCGCCTCACCTGCGAGCCGCACCACCACGCCGCTCTGCGGATTCTCCCGCGCGAGCCGCACGCCCTCCTCCATATCCCGCGCCAGCAGCGACTCACCGTTCCGGCTGACCTGCAGGCCCGCGAAGGCCGCATCCTCCCGCCCCATTACCCGCCCTTTACCTCCCAGCCCCTGAAGCACCCCGTCGCCGGAGGTCAGGGTGCTCAGCCAGACGCCGGCGGATTTCCCGTTGCGGTCAAACGCCGGCAGCGCCACATGGGGTTGCGGGTACTTACGCCCGGGCGAGATAAATTTCGCCATAGAGCCCTCCGGTTGCAGCCCGACCTGGCGCAGCGCGGCGCGACCGGCAGGCACCTCACCCAGCGCCTTTGCCGTCGCCGTCAGGCAGGCGGCATTCGCGACCGCACGGTCGCCGCGCGGCTCGAGAATGTCATGCGCCGTGCTTTTTGCCTGCGACCTCTCCATCGCGGCCACCCACTTATCCCGGTTGTCGGTATAGACCTGGGCGTGCTGCTTCATGCGGCTCAGCGCCACGTAGGCTGACTCAAAGCTCACCATCTGCTTGCGTCCGCCCTCCGTTCCCTGCAGGGAGATGGAGAACGGCTCACTCGCCCCCTGAGAGCCGTTGACGGTGACGGCGTAGGCCAGGTCGATGTGCTGCTCTGCCTGCTCCGCTGACGGGGTGACCGTGCGGGTCTGTTTTCCGTCTGACAGCGTGACGCTGTCACCTTTTATCTCACTGACTGTCCAGACACTGTTGGCCACGAAGCCCCGTTCGTTGTCGCTTTTCGAAAAGCGCATCCGGTCGCCTTCCGACACGGTGATGGTGTCCTGACGGTAGAGCGTGACGCCCTCTGTCGCCGCCTGCGCGGGCGACAGGCTGCGGGTGTTGCCCTGCGCATCCTTCAGCGTCACCAGGTGCGCCTCCCCGTCCAGCGCCTCAATGCTGTAATACGTGCTGTCCAGCAGGACCAGGCTGTCGCGGGATGCCTCCCACGTAGCCATGCGCCTCAGCTCCCCGTCGCGGATATTGGCAGGTGTAAGGACCGGCAGCGTGACCTCTTTTTCACCCACCTCGCCGGCACCTTTACGGGCATCATGAATCATGGCATTCACCTGACGGCGGTCGGCATTCAGGGCGGTGATAACAAGGGTCTGCGCCTGCGCCTCTGGCGTACGTCCCGTGTAGTCCTTCACGATGGCCTCCAGTAACGTCTCCGGCTGCCCGCCAGGCATCAGGTCACCGGCCGCCACGGCTTTCGCTATGGCCTCCTCCCGTTCACGGCTGAACTCCACCACAGAGCCCTCCGGCTGCCAGGCCCCGGCCTTACGCGGCACCTGTGCCGGGGCCACGCGCTCAATGGTCGTCAGGGCGTTGCCGATATCCCGGTCAATCAGGCTGTAGACGGCGGGCTTCAGCGCCGGCGTCTGGCGCACAATCTCCTGCATCACCGCCATGTCGATGGCGCTGCGCGCCTGCAGCAGGCGGAAGGGCTGACCCGGCGCGATGGACTGCAGCTGGTCGCTATCGCCACTGGAGACCGCGCGACCGCCGCCGCCGGCAATCAGGCTGTAAGCTTTCGCCATGTCGGCATTGCCGACCATCGAGCTTTCATCCACGAGAAACAGCACGTTGCTGAAGTCCGGTCGTTCGCCACCGCGCAGCTGCTGCTGCGTGTCGTGAATAAAGGCCGCCAGCGTCTGCGTTTCGGGCACGCCCGCGTCGCGCATCTCGCTCACCGCCCGGTGCGTGGGGGCCACGCCGATAACCCGCGGCTGCTCGCGTTCCGGCAGCGTGCCGATGGCCGACATGACCGCCCGGAACTGAGTGGTCTTACCCACGCCCGCGTAGCCCTGCATCAGGGTAAAGCGGTCGGGGGATTCCAGTATCATGCGCGTGGCGTTTTGCTGCCCGTCGGTCAGGCCCGCCAGCTGCGCGTCCGGAACCTTATCCATCAGCGGGGTGACGGCCCCCTTTCCTTCCAGCACATGGCGGAGGATACTTTTCTCCGCGTTGTACGACTGGCGTGAGACCAGCAGCTGCAGGCCGTTTCCAGGCGATACCGGCACCGACAGCAGGGCGCCGCTGCGTATCTGACGGTCCGCCTCCTTTTCGATGGTCTGCAGGCTGAGGCTGTCCTGCTCAAATTCTTTCGCGGCGGCCATCAGCTGCGGCTTCGTGAACGCCAGGCCGTTCCCTTCCAGCACCGGAATGGCCAGATGGATAGCCTGCTGCTCCGGCGTGTGCAGACCGGCCTTCTGGTGCGCCAGGGCATCAGAAAGCCTGTCATGCCCCGCCGCATCCTTAATCTGTTCAGACACGACGCTCCAGGCAGACTGACGCGACAGCTTCTCCGTCGTTTTCTGCGCCGTCTGTGCGGAATAGAGCTGCACCGCCCTGCCGCTGAGCGCCAGTTTGTTCAGCGTGGTGTTATCCAGCTCGCGCTGCGACAGCGAGGCAAAGACCGTGGCGCTGTCGCTCACCGAGCGGCCCGGCGACTCCACCCAGCCCTGACCCACCTTCGCGGCGGTAAACGGGCTGTCGCCGGCGGGCAGGACCACGTCCGCCTTACGCCCCGGCAGGCTGACGACGAGCCCCGCTTCCCCGAGCGCCTTAACGGTCACCGTATCGCCCCCCTTCAGCCGCGTCCCCTGCGCCTGGCCCAGCACCGCCAGACGGTCGCCTTCAGCCACCTGCAGCGTGCCGGTGCGGTAAAGCGACCAGCTGCTGTTGAGTTCAGACAGGCGGGTCACCCGCGTCTCACCCTGGGCGTTACGCAGCGTCAGGCTGTTGTTGCGGCCCGTCACGCGGTCAATGACAAAGCGTTCCCGGCTACGCTCTTCGGCATTCCAGCGCTCCATGACCATCCCCTCCCGGTAGTGGTCGCGCACCTGCTGATGGCGGCTGTCGAGCCAGACCGGCTCCAGAGTGGTGATGCTGACCTCCCGCTCGCCCAGCACCTTTTCCACCTTAAGCGCCTCGCGGACAGCGCCTGCCAGTACGGCCTGCTCGCGCGGACCTGAGACCTGCGCCACGCTGTGTTCACCTGCGCGGACGCTTCGGGCAAAGTCAGCGGCCAGGCGGTCATACCGCTGCCGCCGGTCAGGCTCGCTGATAACCGAGACCTGCGTCTTCTCACCGCCCTGCCACGCGAGCGTGCTCACTCCCGCCTCCTTCATGACGGTGAGGGCGCTGCCGGTCCCGGTGCGCTGGCCGCTGTCGGCTATCAGCAGCTGGACGTTATGGCGCAGCGCGCCGTCGAGCAGCGTGAGCGTTTCTTTCAGGGTCAGCTTCTCCCCCTGGTCCACAATCAGCGTGCTGCCGGGCGTAAAGGTCATGCCCTCCGTCAGCTCCCGCCTGTCAGTGATATGCTCGCCGCTGAGGCGCTCATCCTGCATAAGGGCGCTGCGCGAGCGCCTGTCGGCGGCGATAATCTGCACGTCACGCCCCTGCTCGCGCGCCATCATCGTCAGCTCCGCCACGCGCTCACGCTGACCGGCCGCCCCGCCCTGACCCGAAATGATCGCCACGGGCGGACGGTCCTGGGCCAGAACGCTCACGGCATCACTGTATGACCGGCTGCGGGGCACGCTTTTATCCGGAAAAATGTCAGCCTGCCCCGTCCGCTGTAAATCGCGGGTCATCGCCGACACCGACAGCTCATCCAGCACGTGGATGTTCGAGGTAAACAGCCCCTTCTCTTTATCCAGCGGGATGAGCTTCTCATTTTTTATCGCCGCATCGATGCCGTCACGCGCCATCTCCACCATGCCCGGCCGCGCGGGCAACTGCCCGAGGGTGGTGGCCAGCAGTTCGGAATACGTGAACCGCGCCCGCCGGTCGCTCAGCATCGCGATGGCCTGCCCGACGCTGCTGTTAATATCAATGGCTTCAGGCGTCGTTGCGGGAATATTCCCCTGCACAACCCGCAGGTCTGCCGCCTCACGGTAGGCTTTAATGTCAAACCCCGTCTCTTTCAGGGTCTGCATCCACTCGGCCATGCGCTGTTCGGGGTCAACCTTCTGCTTCGACTGGCGGGTATCGAGCGCCGCCACGTCGCGGGACTTCAGGGACGCGTCATCCCCGACCGCCTCGCTGATGGTCCTGCTGCGGCTGGAATACGGCTCCGTCGGTACGCCCTTCAGCTCCCACATGCCGTGTTTGCCGACCGTCTCAGTCTCATAGCCCATCGCCACGACGTCATCCTTCAGCGCGGCACGATACAGGCGGCCAAAGGCAATCTGGTTGGCGTAGATATTCTCAATAAACCCGGTTTTACCCACCCTGTCGCTGCTGAGCGTTCGCCACTCATCGCCATGCTGAGTGGCATTGGCCACCACCGCGTGGGTGTGCAGCTGCGGCTCCTGGTCGCGGCTGGTATCGTGGTTAAACAGCGCCATCACCAGGTTGCCGGTCAGCTGCGTCTCGCTCCTGCCCTCCGTCATAACCCGCGTGGAGGCCATTGCCTCTATCTGCTTAATGGCGGTCTCCACCGCGCGGTTGTGTGCCTCAATAAGACGCTTGTCGCCTCCCAGCATGGCCATCACGGAGACACTTTTGGGCGCAGAGAAGGTGAAGTCGTAGCCCGGACGGTGTTTGTTCGCCCCGTCCTGAGTCCGGCTGAGGTCGCTGCCGTCCGGCAGGCGTCCCTCCAGAACCTTCGTAAAGACCTTCTGGTCCACCCCGCCGCTGAGCCCTAGCGCTTCAGCCCCTTTTCCGGCCCAGCGCTCGCCCATACTACCGATAACGTAGTAGTTGTCCTTGTCGGTGTAATAATTGCCCGCGCTGCCGGCGGATTTTACCGATCCGATGCTCATCATCAGATGTATCCTCCCGGCTCAAGATCCTTTTCAGGCGCCCGGTGAACGTTGATGTTCACTTCTTCACGACGCTGCCTCTCCTGAGGAGACAGTTCGTCCTGCTCCGCCTGCCACGCCTCCCATGCCGCCATATCCACTACTTCACCGCTTTCATCGATGCCGGGCGGCAGCTGCTCTGCCTCTTCCGCCTTTGTCTTCAGCTCAGGCTCCACACCGCCGGCGCCTGCCGCACCTGCTACGGATGCCGCGTCTGCAGCGCGGGGCGCGGGCGCGACAACATCGGCATCCGGTTCAAAGAGCATGGCGATGCTGCGGGATTCATGTTCACGTGCAGCCAGCGCGGCATTCAGGCGTTCCTCCGCTTTCCCGTCGATGGTGCGCGGAATGAATTCCGGTGCCACCTTTGGACGCTGCTGATACTTCAGCGCCATTTTCACGGCAGGATAAGGTCCGGGAAGCGTGACGTAGCAGGAGAGATCCGGCAACGTCTGGACGTCGGAGTAACTCACCAGGGTGACGCGCTCCATGTCCTTGCCGACCGAGGTACCGTCGCGTACCGGGTCCACACCGTAGGAATACTGCTCGGACGCCTTGAGGATTTCTTTTTCACCGATTTCGCCAGCGGCGAACTCGGCGATATTGCGCGACGGCGAGCGGAAGAAGGCACGGGTGTTCAGCACGTCGAACAGCGTTTCCGCCGGCTTCTGCCCGTAAATATCTTCCAGCTGGGCGTAGGACTGAATGCCAATGACGTAGCAGCCGCCAAACTTACGCGCCTCCGGCAGGATCTCAACCAGGTCCGGCAGCTTGTGCAGGGTAGGCAGCTCGTCGGCGAAGATCCACACGCGGCGGTTACGGTTTTCCCCCATCGCCAGCAGCCCGCGAATGGCGATGGACAACCACATGGAGATAACCGGCTTGAGGGAAGCGTGGGTGTCAGCATTGGAGGAGATAAACAGCCAGCCGTTTTTACCATCCTCACGAACGCCGCGCATCCAGTCGCGTATGGTGAATGACTCGCCGTTATTTTCGATGCCATGCAGGTAGCGGATAGCCTTGACGTAGTTGGTCAGCACGGCGCGGATGGAGATGGCCGTTTTCTCGATTTTCTCTTCCACCAGGTTCGCCGCCGGGGAGTTTTTCAGGTACGAGCGCAGCTTCTCAATCTTGATGGAAAGCAGCGTGTCGACCAGCTTGCTGTAGCTGCGGTCCTTGTCGTTGCGCATCAGATAAGCGGCTTCGGCAAAGATGGTACGTCCCGACCCCTGCCAGAAGGGGTCTTCCTTCGTGCCCATAGGAATAAGCGTGTTGGAAACGTTGTCGAAGTCAGGCTGCGTCAGGCACTCCCGCCACAGGTCCCATGCAGCGCAGCGCGCATCCAGCGGGTTAAGGATTTTATCTGTGGCCGGATCATAGTAGCTTTTGACGAACTCACAGGAACGGTCATACACGATGACCATATCGCCACGCTGGCGGGCGTAGTTCATCAGACGGCGGATAACTTCTGATTTACCGGCCCCGACGGTACCGTGCAGACAGAAGTTCTGGATCTCCGAGTCCTTAATAAGCGGCAGCTCACCGATTTTGATGTCGGATGCGAGACCGTCGCGCCTGAGCATTTTCGCCACCGCTTTCGGGTCGTCAGTCAGCTGGCGCCCTCCCGTTATCTCGTCCTCACTCTGCTGCTTACCCTGATGGCCCAGAATCCAGGTGGTGACAAAGAAGGTAATAACGCACACCACGGCCGCGATGATGGCAGCAAGAATAAAGGCCGTCCAGACCTGGTCGGCGCACCACTGGATATATTTGTCCTGCAGTATTTGCTGCGCGTTGTACTTCAGCTCATGGCCGTAATAACGGATGGTATAGACAGGCTGGGATTTAAAAATATCGCGCATGGGGGCCAGCGTCTGACACCAGTAATAAACCATGCCGTTCACGAACGTCTGCCAGGTCAGTTTAACCGACAGCGTAATCGCGACAATGATGCCGAAGAGAATGACGAGACAGTACACGATGATATTGGCAATTTGACTGAACATACGGATACGCATGCTCGCGATCTGACCGCCCTGGGTCATATCCTTAGCATTAAAACTCATATTAGCCTCATAGAGGTTGGTCTATATGTATAGCGACCATGATTTCAGAAAGCAATTGATTTAATGTCATCCGTTACAAAACACTAGGATGACATCATTTAACTAAAGGCGGGGAGATTATTAATAATGAATGTTATTTTTTAAGTAAATCACACGCTCCTGCATATCCATGTGAGCATGATTTTTTCAAATAGATATCTGCCATTCCAGAATCTGGAAATACACCATCACCTCTCATATAAGCCCCTGCCAAATTAAACTCAGCCTGTCCGTTATTTTTAATGGATGCTTTCTCCCACCAGATCACCGCCTCGTGCATATCCCTATTAACACACTCACCTGTAGAATACAGGTTTCCAATATTCAAATATGCCAACTCAAAATCTTTTTGAGCTGAGGAGTTAAGCAAATCCATTATTTTATCACAACGGGCATCTTTCAATAATCCATTTTTATAAAGCATTGCCAAGTCATTCTGAGCAGATGCATTCCCTGCATCTGCTGCCTTCCCCCACCAATAGCCTGCTTTTTTTATATTTTTATCAACACCTTGCCCATAATAATAGAGCAGACCTAGGTTATTTTGGGCATCTGAATTACCCTGAATCGCCGACTTATTAGTCCAATAAAAAGCTTTTTTATAATCACCAGATACGACCAAATACATTGCACCTAGCTTATATTGAGCTAATGCGTTTCCAGAATTCGCATCTTTTTTTAAGTTAGTGTAGTAGTCGTCGCTAGCCCTTACACTCAAGGTACACGACAGGAAAACAAAAACTCCCAACATCCCATAGAACACTCGCATTGTTTATCTCCATAAAACTAAATATTATATCCATACACAACCATGAAACTGACTATGAAATCCTACAACTCAATCTAACGCTTCCAACCCATTGGATAATTACTTTCCGGATTATAATTAACATTATCAAAGTCCACGGATTCAAAGTCATTATTTATAGAGTGGGCGCCATCTACTTTGTTTTTTTCAAGCCACTCTTTGATGCTTATACACCCGCTAACCTTATATAAATCCATCAATGTACCCACAATGAATACAAAAAAAGTAACAAGAGGAGGAGCCAGTGAACATATAGGCATTATCACATACCAAACTACCCTGTTGTATGTGTAGGGTTCAACACTGCCTTTATTCTTAGATATTTTATAAAACAAATAGATGAACAATCCTTGCCATAAGAGCATAGTTGCACCAATGAATACCACCTCCGTAACTAACCATCCAGCCAGATAACAAGCAATAGACTGAAACAACACTACCATGAATATCTGAAGCAGATTTCTCATCGCACCCTCTCTGGCATCCTGTTACTGCTTATATTTATCTTGATATTCTTTTGCCTTCTTCATCAGTTCTTCAGGACTGTCAGCCCCCGGCACTCGTTCTTGAGACTCCTTTTCCTTATTATACGTATTCATTTGCGAAGATTGCTCTGAATTATGATGTTTTTGCAGATCAGAATACTGTTGATTTATGCTGCCTTCTTCATCGCGTATTCCTCCTTTAGTATCGGCTATATTCTCTCTCGATGTTGTGAGCATATTATCAACTTGGTCTTTTACATTATTCTGAATTCCGCTGTCCTGTGTACGTTGTTCGATAGTAGCCTGATGAGACTGGTGATCGGCAATAACATCGCTATTTCCACCGCCACCAGAAATGGCCCCCATACCATGGCCAACATTTCCTTTAGCTGCTGAATATGATGCATCAACGCTCGGTTGTACCTGCTCCTGAACAAATCCCCAAGCCAGTTCCCGACGTTTTCCTGCGATTTCTGCTGAGCTGGTATTAGTAAGCAATGTATCTGCATCTTGAGGTGCATGTTTACGGACATACTGGGCAAACTGCTGATTTAGATCCTCGCTCATTTGACCACTCATACTTTCTGTACGAGACGCCATTTCAGCATATTCATGGCTACGAGCCTGACTTGTGGTGTACTGATCATAGCTCTGTTTTGCTGAGTTCAACGATGCCGAAAGTTGATCTGCTCGGGAAGCCGCATTATTGTCCGTATGGCTCCCAGATTCACTGACTTTACGGCTAGTAAAGTAATCACTCGCCTCCTTAAAGTCCTGGGTTGCTTTAGCATCCATATCATGTCGAGCATCATGGCTAGCTCGAGAGCTATTTGTTGCTTGGTGCATATCGTCATCGGAAAAATCAACTCCCGCCTTAACTCCTGCCTGAAACCCTACCCCTCCTCCGGTACCCAGCACATTCAGCCCCATACTTCCTTTAGCATGTGCATCACCATACAATCCGAGTGACGCTCTGGTGCTCCTTGACGCTAACTCTTGAGTGGCCTGTTCATTACTAATATTATGCCCTTTCGCATAGCTTTCTACTGCGCTGCGCATCCTGCTGGCCATCATAGAATCCTGAGCACTCATAGTGCTGTCTGCGCCACTGGTCATTGAATTACTGCTACCACGGTTTGAGCCAAACTGACTAAGCGTATTCCATGCGCTACTCAAACTACTGTTATATCCATGCAATGCACTCTCTGACTGGGTTTGTGCCTCGCGGGCCATTGCCTGCTGTGCGGTTGCAATCTGACGAGTCATGTTGATACTCATAGGAATACGTGACGTAGCACCACTGGAATCTGTCACTACACTACCATCACGCATTTGCGTCGAACTGGCTCCGTTAGCCAACTGTTGGCTCATTTGTCCAAATACTGTTGAGCTATTGGTATTCCAGTTAAAACCACTCACATTTTCTGTCTGCATGTTAGCGTAGGAGTAGTTACCATCAACAGCACCAGAGGCAGCAGTGGCTGCAGGGCTGATAGCGGAAGAGGCCAAATGGCTGTAGAGATTTGAGAACCCCGCCCCCAGTCCCTTCAGCATTCCCCATGCCAGTGGCGGGATAAGCATCGACAGATAGCCTGCCGTGGTAGCGAGGTCTGAGTATTTTATCTGCACCTGTGACAACTCCGAGAGAACCACTGGTGAACCGTTGGCCTTCGCATAGAAGGTCATGCAGCTGTTGAGGATGGCGTAAAGCAGTGGCCAGCTCTGCACCCACATGATAGCCAGCACGTACCCCTTCAGCACATTAAGGGTGACGGCGTTAAACATCCCGCCCAGCACCATCAGGGGGAATATTCCGATGGTCAGACCGACAATCAACGTCTGAGACATAGGAAGTGAGCGTAATGCCACCTGGCCGACCGTCGCATGCGCCAGCCGCTGCTTCTCCATCGATGACGTAGTGGCGATATTCAGCAGGCTTGAGGTATCACCGTTGCGGGCGGCGTAGCTCATAATACCGTTTCGCAGCGCGTTCATCGTCACATTCTGACGGACAATCGACGCGGCGCTCTGACCGGCCCCATAGAAATAGTTATAGCTGTCCCCGATCATCTGGCTGAACAAAATGTCAGGATTCGGACGTCCGCCAAAAAGCTGACGCACGTAGTAACTCCAGGTTTTTCCTCCGGTCTGAGTATCCAGGGCAAGCTTTGGCTTAATTACCGCAGCGGCTTCTTCACAGGTTAAAAACTGATTATTGTTGTTGAATATCCCTCTCAGCGGACTCGGCTTTGAGAAAATCAGCGTATACGGGTCTGCGCTGTTCATCAGCTCTTCCATGGTATATTTTCCGTTCAGGAAAATATCGCCCATCACGCAGTTCTGCACATAGTCCGTGAATATCGTCGTTATCTCTGGGTTCTGTGATAAAAAGTCCGTACTGCGTGAAACCAGATTCGCCCCAAATATCATGCCGGTTTTGCTGTAGGTGATGCTGTCGGGCTGTGAAAAGACCATTTCGTACCCCTGAACAAGGGCATATCCGATTTTGGTCGTCAGCGATGCAGGCAGAGCCAGCCCGACGGGCACGTTATCGACTTTATAGACCTTTGTCTGATTACTGATATCGATTATTTGTACGGAGGTGCGAACGCTGACCAGTAGCGACATCAGTACGATAACGCCCGCCCAGCCCAGCATATCCATGATGTTGTGCCGTCGTATCCACGAAATAGCGACAACCAGCACAGAGAAAGCCGTCGCAATACGCCGAATAACAACCCAGTTCTCCGTCGACATGAACGTGACGATGGCATTCAGCGTCTGCGTCAGCCAGTCGCCGCCCGCAATGACATAGATTTCCTGCATCAGCGCGCCCCCCCGAAGTGATAGTTGTTCTGGTAGCGCTGCAGCATGCGTGCCGAGACCTGCTGGCGCATGTAGCTCATCTGGCGGTCAACAACCAGAAGCGCGTCCTGCTGTACCTGCACCTGTGCCTGGAAGGAGGCTATCTGTCGCGTGGCTTCGTTAAGGTTATTATTGATGCTGTCGATAACGGCCTGGTCATAGTTTCCCGTTGCCACCATTGCACGGGCCTGCTGGACCAGCTCCTGGATGTACTGGAGCAGAATGTCGTAGCCGATATAATCGGTTAGCTGATAAACGAGGCTGTTAGAAACACCCAGCATCTGGGGATCAACCAGGTACTTGAAGACCGGGATGGTAGTACTTGTGATAAATCCCTTCTCTTTCTCGGTTAACTTTAGATCGGCAACGGCTTTATTCTGAATGCTGGAAAGGATGTCTTTTATCTGATTTTTCAGTGCATTTTTCTGGCTGATCGTGACATTAGCATCGGCAACCACCTTCAGACATTTATCGCTGTCATTACAGTGATACACCCGTGCAGTCCCCCCCTCCATCATGGCCCGAATAAGGTCGCGATCGGTCGTTCTGGCCGGAAGCGGGGTTATATTACCCTTCTCATCAAAGACCATTGTTCCGGTCAGGGTCATGATGAACTCCTTAAGCTCTTTATTCCCGTCAAACATGCGGTTCTTGCCGAGCGCATTCCAGATGACATTGATATTCTTCGTGATGCGCTCTTTATCCTTATCACTGGCCTTATCACGGACCTTATCCATACTGCCCCCTACCGTACAGCCCTGGCGGGATGCAGCCCAGTCCGCAAACATGTTGCTCTCGCCGGCAATGTCCTGGCAGACCTTCTGCTGGGAGACCTGGGTGCGCGGAAACAGACCGCCGACAATCCCCTGCGCCGCCTGGCAGGAGCTGAGGTTCATGCTGTTAATGTCGCTGGCCATCTTCTGCAGGAAGTCTTTAGCAGTCTTGATTTCCGGTACCGTAGTCTGCAGCGCCAGATCGAAGAAGTATCCGGCCGCATTGGACATAATCTGCTTGGCGAAACGCTGCAGCTGATCGCTGTTAATAAAGCTGAAGGAGCCCAGATAGGCATCGATACCGCCGCAGCCGGCGTTGATGTCGGGCAGCGTCATGGAGATAAGCTGGACGGTTTTCACCTGCGTACGGGCATATAGTGAGCCACCCGTGGCGTAGCCAGCGGCCTGCCCCTGCCAGACCTGTGGCTGGCTGGTATTGGAGTCAAAGCCCAGCTTATTAAAGAAGGTGTTCATGTCGCTGTTCACGTCCGCACTAACGGTTGTTGAACAGACGAGAAGCATGCAGCCCAGAAGACTGCGGTGTCTGAACAGGTTTATCATCATTTCACTCCGCGCATCTGAAGGACCGTATCCATTCGGGCCATAAAGCCCTGTTCGTCGGTCGCGCCCTGCAGCAGGGGCAGGGCTTCAAGGGTGTTTACGTTGACGAGAAAGGTGGTTGGCGTGGCCACGGGCAGGTTAGGGAAAAAGGTTTTCATTACCTCCGGCGGCGCGGGCAGCGCATCGGGAAAGGACGCATCCCCCTGACCGTCGATGGTGTAGGCCATCACCCCAAACCCCACCCGTGCCGACAGCGACTTCAGGACCGGATCAAACTGGTGGCAGTACGGGCAGTGTCCCTGCATAAACAGCACGACCTTCCAGTCGGCCAGATTGACCTGGCGCCCGTTGCTGAGGCGGTACCAGACCGGCTGCTTCGCCGGAAGTGGCTTAGCTTCAGGGTCTTCCGGGGATGTTGGCAGAGATCCCGACGCTCGCGCCCCCTGTGGATGCCATAACGATTTGATCTCGTCCATTGTGGAAGCCTGTGTGGCCAGGCTGAGGGTCATGAGCGCCACGGTAAACACGGTATGTCTAAGGTTCATGTCGGCATCCTCCGGCATCACGGGCCTTTTCGGCCTCACGGGCAGCATCAATCCAGCGGTTGATAATGCGGTAGCCCCCCCAGAGCACCATCGATACGCCGATTATCTGCGCCAGAAGAATGGCCATCTCCGGCTCGCGCCGGACCAGGCGGGAAACAATGTGAAACCATATCCCGAGGCTCAGCACCCATAATCCGGGCACATCGAACTCAGGCAGGCGAAAACGGAATTTACGCATGCGAACTCTCCCTGTATTAAAAGTTGGGGGCAAAATCTGTGGAAACGTTGAGGAACTGCTTCGCCAGGTCATCCTGGCTGATAAAGCCATACGAGACGGGTTTGACCGTCCCGCTTTTAGGGTCAGCCAGCATCAGCGCCGGGAAGTAACGAATACCCAGCCGGCTGGCCTGTCCACCGTCCATTCGGGTATCCGGCAGGAGTGGATTCACGATACCGTCCACGGAGACCGGAATGACGCTGAGGTGATACGTTTCGCGGAAGTTTTTAATGACCTGAACCAGCTGGCCGTCGATCGGGTCCTGTCCGCGGTAGAAGAACATCACGCCATAGCGCTGTGCCAGCGTTTCAATGGCGCGGCGCTGGTCGGCAAAGTCCGCCGCCAGCTGGTTGCGCACGGTACCGTTGTAGTGGCTGTGCTGCAGGTTGTAGTCGAGCTCGGGGTGTTCGAGCATCGCCTTTTTAGCGCTCATCGAGAACAGCCCGGCCTGCTGCGTCCAGTAGTTCTGCAGGCGGAAGTAGCGGGTAAAGTTCTCCACGCCCGGATACAGAATGGCCTCGTACATGGCGCGCTTCGTGGCCTGCTGAAGCGTGGCAAGCTTCTCCATGATGTCCGGCGAGGCCTGCTGAGGCTGTGTTGAAGAGGATTTGTCGTCCTCCGGCGTTCTGTGCGATTCGTTGTACCACTGCCAGCCGGCATCTTTTCCTGTGGCGGAAAAAACGCTGCCAAGAAGCAGCAGCGCTAACGCCGTCTTTCTCATTTTCACTGGAACCTTCCTTATCCCGAAGCAGGTCGGTTATCGTTTGAAAAGCGGGTTTAACAGCCACGCCAGCAGAACTCCCGCCACGAAAAGCGCAACCATCAGCGCCATAAAAAACACATCGATGCGCGATGTTTCATCAACGATATTCCCGCACCAGTAAAGCACCGGTGAGGCGACAATCAGGCTGATGATAAGGCGTCCAGTAAATCCTTTAATTTTCATGATGGAGAGTCCTGAGTGAGTGATGAGTGGCTTACTGTTTGTTCTTCAGCTGCGCGGCGATTTCCTCTCGGACGCGCTTCGTCAGGGTGTCGTTATCCGGGATTTTCTTGTTCTTTTGCAGATCGTCGAAAAAGTTCGAGAAGTCGAGCGCTTCAAAATTAATTTGCTGCAGCTCGGTCTGGGTGATGCCGCGACAGTCCGGGCTGCTGGCCTTGCCAAAGCCGACGTGAAGCTGACCGTTACGTCCCTGCTGCTGCACAATCTGGGCAAGCTTAGAGTCAAACTGACAGTAGCTGCGCTTCTTCTCCAGACAGACGCCGAGCACTTTTTTTGAACAGAACTCACCGATACTGACCGTGAGCTTATTCTCTTTGGCCTTGCCCAGCGCTTTCTCCTCGCTGCTGCACCTGGCAAGCCCGACGTCCTGGCCCCAGCCGCCGTCTTTACAGCAGTTGCTGAATCCTGCCGCAAACTTCTTGCAGAATTTCGCGCTGCCGGTAAAGGCGCGTACGTCAACGCTGTTAATGGCTGCTACGTCCTTGCCCGCAGCGGCCAGCGCGGCGAGTGCCGAAACGACAGGTGCAAAATCGTTGTTTTTACCGTTCTGCGCCCGCTCACAGTCCCCATCGAGACAGAAGGTATCGCCGCCACATATCATCACCTGGCCGGAAGTACGCGTTTCACAGGAGTACGTCGCGTATTCATGCAGGCAGCCGCTGCCGTCTTCTGCAGTGAAGGCGCAGGTGCGTGAGGCAAGCGTACAGGCCGGATTGTTCATATAGGTTTTGCAGGTGCCATTGTCAGCAGCCTGGGTCATATATGTGTCTTTGTACTTCCAGCATGCCTGGGTAACCTGGTAGGGCTTGCCCTCAACCACGACAGTCTTAGTACTGCCCGGTTCAATACACTCTGTTTTCTTGAGCGTACCTTCGCTTTTGCTAAACGGACAGGATTCACCCCATTCCACTCTGGGTATCCAGACCCGGCTTTTAACCTGCATGATTAGAGTCAGAGTAAAACGCGTTTTTCCGCTGGCCATATCGTTATAAATAATATTGTCGACCGCCCCCGTACAACTGCCGTTTCCGCTGCAGCTACTACCCTGTACGGTTTGACCTTTAGTCAGAGTCAACCCCGTTGCTCCTGTGAGGCCAATAGTGGCATTCCAGCCAAGATTGAATATGGTATTCATAAAATTAGCGCGGGAATTCCAGAGATAATTTTGTGTGGTGACATTCAGGCTGGCACTGTTCACCATACCCGCCTCAGGAGAGGTAAAACTGAAGACGATTTGCTTGCCGGATCGACTAAAATTAAATGAAGTGATGGTGTAGGTTTTAGTCTCAGTGGTTTCCTTCCAGTCACCGGTGATACTGGCTGTCCTGGTACAGGCCTGCTCAACCAGCAGGTCGCGCTCACAGGTATAGTTGGTGAACTCGCTGCGGCTGATGTTCTGCGCTTCGCACTGCGTCTGCCCCGTTTTGCCGATGATGGTATCGGCGCGGGACTGAACATCCTGGCTGGCCTTAATAAACGGCGCGTCGGGTGAAATGGGCTCCTTCGGGTTGTTAACAAACGAGTCGGTGACGGCCTTTGTGGCCTCATTAGTAGTCCAGCCCGTGGTACCGTCCGCTTTCAGCGCACCATCACCGGTCGCCGTCACGCCGCCATAGTACTTCTTCTCACCGGGTGAGGCGGTATAGTTGGGGATAGACGCTGAGGGGTTACAGTTTTTCAGGCTGCTCTCCCCCTGCCCCTGTACCTGACGGGCAAAATCAGCCCCCGCCCTGTACTGCGCGTCAGCATCAGCAAATGCATTCACGCCCGCCATCGTGGTGGCGATAGCCAGCACCGGCATCAGTATTGCTCTTTTCATCTGGCCTCTCCTTTATTAAGCAACTGTTGCGCTTCATCCCTGCACTCGCCCTTCTCCACCACCTTTTCCAGCGCCTGCTTCAGATGAAGATTGCCACGGATAACGTCATGGCCACGTTCGCAGTACACCACCAGTGAAGGCACACTGGCGATCCCGTATTCGCGAAAGCGGGTGGGATCGATGGCGACGCCGCTGGCTGAACCGTCCTGAACAAGTGCCATCACGGCGGTTGCCGTCGTTTTCATGTCGTTGTTGACCATGCCCCGCAGGGTGGCGGGAATGTCGTAGCGGCGCGCCTCGGTCAGCATGCGCTTAAGCCCCGCCTGCGGGATGGCAAAAGAGACGAAATAGAGCGCGCCGTGCGTCGGTTTATCCTGCTGGTCCTCGCGCTGGCGCTGTTTCAGCTCCCCGATAAAACGGGCGTCGTCTGCTGAAAGAGGGTTCTGGCGCACCTGCTGCTCCAGCATCTGGCGCAGCGGCGCGTTGTCCTGCCCCCTCAGCTGCTGGCTGAAAGACTCCTGCTGACGAATAAACTCGCGGTTCGCCTCATCAGCCCCTGACGCCAGCGCAGTGCAACAGTATGCTGACAGCAGCAGCGCCGCCGTCAGACCGGACAGAGTTTTCATGGAAGTTTCCTTTTTCTCAGAGGAAGACGCAGTTGCGCTTGCGCCAGAGCAGATAGCCGTAGTTTTTCTTCGTGTTCGGCGGGTTACGCCCCGTTTCCCAGCGCATGACGGTGCGGCCGAAGGGATGGCACTGCGCCGCATCCGGGAACATGTTCACCATCTGATAGCGCCAGCGCTCTTTCGGGATAATGGGAGACGGGTATTCGAAGCAGACCGCGCGGTCCGCCCCCACGCTCTCCAGTATCTGGCCCTGTCGGTGAAGCTTGAACGCCATGCGCTCACTGACCAGAACGGAAGACTGCAGGGGGCTGGACTCATTGCTCACCCAGCCGTTAAAGGGATACATCGAGCCCTGCGAGCCAGCGCACCAGAACAGCGGGTCGAGAGGCTTATTTACCGCACTGGCTATCGCGTCGGCCGCACATGCGCCCTGCGCGATGGGGTTGGCAAAAATGACCGCCTCCGGATTCAGAATGGAGGTCAGGGCGCTGTCCCCCCATGTTGGGTCGATTTCAGACAGGTATCCGATATCCAGGTCCCCGCCCTGCAGGCACCCGAGAGAGGTGATGATATTGAGCCAGTACGTCAGCGGATATTTGTACCAGTGCACATGGTAGAACGCGCCATTGACCTGTTTGTCATCTTTTTTGGCGGTGCCCATCCCCATTTTCCCGAGATTAACGGTAAATCCGCCGAGGTTCACCATGCAGCCTGGAGAACGCGCCACATCGGTCATGGCCATCGGCTCCCAGTACCCTATTGCCAGGCCGACGCGCTGAAATACCGGGGGTGGCATGGGACAAAACTGTATCGGGCTGCCGGGATTGGACGTGTCCGGTAAATCCCCGCCCGTGACTTTTGTGCTGCCGAGCGACAGGGGAAACATGCAGCGCCAGCAGATATCGGTGATCGGATTGACGAAGCGCCCTTCGCAGGCGGCGTCCGCCGCCGCCATGTGGCTGTTACCCCACAGAAGCAGCCCGAACAGAGAGACGGTCAGCATTTTCACCGGACACCTCCCGCGTCATGCTGCGCCATATCGGGCGGAATGATTTCCACCTGCAGGCGCTTTCCGCTGGGTGCCGCCGTTACCCGCGCCGGCACCTGGCTTATGCCGAACCGGGCGGTCAGCACCCCGTTCTGGTCGAAGAAAATGCGGCTGTCGAGCTTCTCCGACGTCTGCGGAATGTTGCCCTGAACCAGAATGATGCGGGTGATCAGGGTGTCAGGCTTCTGTCGCTGTACCCACGCGAGCTGCTCCGCATCGTCGCCGTTGATAAACAGCAGGGTTTCGTTAAACGGCACCACATCAAGCGGATTAAAGACCTGCCCGGCCTGAGCAAACACGTTGCCCCTGTCGTCGGCAAGCGCCTTGTCCACCCGCACGCTCGGGTCAAACCAGCGCCGCTCGTAGCGCACCGCGCGGGTTATTCCCTCAACGGCAGGCGGGCGCTGGCTGTTGCGCACCACGCGCGCCTTAAACTCCGCCATCTTTTTGTCCATCTCGCCGGACTGCGCCAGCGTCTGCAGCCGGCTTTCGATAACGGTCAGCATATCCGGCTCCGCCACCGGCCAGAGATCGCCCCACGTCCCGAGGTCAGCGGCCGTCACGCTGCCGGTCAGCAGCGTCAGGCCCAGGGCAAGGGCGCGCATCACGCCCCCTCCTTCATCCGGCGGGCCACGTCAGTCTGGATTTCACGCGTGATATCCGGCGCCCCCTGCACCACGGCAGGTGCGACAAGGATGAGGGCACGATGGCGGATCTGCCAGTCCCGGAGGCTGGCCTCCAGTGACGCGTTAAAGCGGTCTGAGAGTGCTTTTGTCTGCGCCTCGTCCAGCGAACGGCGACCGGCGCTGTCAAAGAAGGCATCCACCGTGGATTTCATGTTGAAGGCCACAACCACAGGACGGTTAAGCTGGCAGACCAGCCAGCTGACGCCTGCGTTCGCTGCCAGCGTGCCGGCAATCAGCGCGGCGTTAATGAGTACGTGTTTTTTCATTAGATGGTCTTCCCTTCATGCTCGTGAAGCCAGCGCTCCAGCGCGGCCATTTCCGGCCCGGATTTTTTCCACGCCAGCTCCCAGACGGCTTCGTGAATACTCAGCCCCTCCCGGCGTCGCTGCTGCAGAAACTCAAAGTCCGGACCGTCCGAGGAGTACATTGCCCGGCTGAGCGGATCGACGAACAGGCGATGCCAGGACGTCAGGTGCTCAACCGACAGCATAAAGCTGCTGAACCAGTTGTCCTTCGCGCTGCCGAAACCTTTAATCATGTCGCGCTGCAGCTGCGAATACTGGTCCGGGTACAGCTGGTTGTACTTGGCGAACTCTTTGGCGGACTGCTTGAGGATAATTTTGTAGGACGAGTTACCCCATGCCGCGCGGGCGGCGCTGGAGGCCGTTTCCGAGTCAAAATCGACGATGTTCTGCGTAATGGTGATGTACGAACCGGTATGGCGGCGGGCGGTTCGGTAGCCCTTCTCGATAAACGCCCCGACCTTATTATTTTTGAAGTCCAGCAGGCGCCAGCCTTCGTCTATCACGTTGAGCTTCTTCAGGCTGCGCGGCGTACGGTACATGCGGTTCTCAATGTAGAGAATGAGCGAGAACATCACCGCCACCAGAAGGGACGGCCTGTCCTCCAGCCCGCCGAGTTCAAGCACCACCATCCGGGCCTCGTCCTTCAGGGACGGCTCGTCGGAGTTGAAGTAGCTGCCGTACACCCCGTCACGGGTGTACTGGGTCAGCAGCACCACCATCTCATCGAGGCGGCTGCGGATGGTCGGCGATCCGCTGTATTCTTCGCTGTCGCGGGCCATCATCAGGTAGTCCACCACGTCGTCAATGCGCGCCTGGTTTTTCTTCGTAAGCCAGGTGGCCTTCACCGCCTTGAGCAGCAGACCTTCGTGCACCTCGTCCAGGTTGCCGTTGGGGCTGGCCATCACGGACAGCTGGTCCCGCAGGCGTTCGGCCATCTCATCGATGGTATCGTCGGTGACGTTAGCGAACGGGTTAAACTTCAGCGTCTCGCCGTCGAGGTAGACACCGCCCATGTTCTCACAAAGTGACTTGTAGCCGTCGCCCATGTCGAACACCACGGCGAAGCCGCCGGAGTCGATGACGCTGCGTATCAGGGGCTGGATAAGCCCGGTTTTCCCCGCGCCGGAGGTGCCACAGACCGCCATATTGAAGTTGGTGTTGCCCATGCCGCGGCTGAACAGGTCGATAAATGCCAGCTGGTTGCGGTAGGTCGGTGCCAGCAGGCCGGAAGTGGCAAGCGGGCTGTCCGCCACCACCGGCATCAGATTGGCGACATTAAAGCTCTCGGCGCGCTGCACCACGCCGGACTCGCGCAGCTGCTTAAAGAGGCCGCCGCCCGCCATAAACGGCAGGTTCACGAGAAAATTGCGCATATGGTTAAAGCGCGGGGAAATCAGCTCGAAGCCATTTTTACGGAAGCTGTTCAGCACGTCCTGCTCGACCTTCAGCGCGGTTTCCTGGTCATCGCGGCAGAAGAGGGTCACGTTCAGAAAATAGCTCACCAGCGAGGACTGCCCGGACGACAGGCGCTGGCGCAGATCGCCCCACTCTTTCGCCTCCTGCGCCACGCCCGGGAAGAACTTGGCGTAGCTGGTCTTGGACTTCTTCTCAAGATCCATGAACTTCAGGTTGGCCTCGTTCTGCGCCTTTACCTGGTCTTCCACGCTGAGAACCAGCGTCAGGATAAACGGGCACGAAACGGACAGTTCCGGGTTTAGAAGGTTGCTGTAGTTGTCGGCCATATTCCAGAGGAAGGCCAGCTCCGGATTTTTAGTCAGCTGGAAGTTCATGATGCGCGCGGTGCTGTTGCAACCGTTACCGCGCAGCCCCAGCGTCATGTAGTCGGCCTTCACCTTCAGGTCAAAGGTATCGTCCACGCACTGGTAGTTCAGATCCTTGAGCGGGTCCAGTTCCCGTTCGGTGGGATACAGCGCATCCGGGTTATGGTTAATCATTTCGCCCGCAATGCGGATAAAGGCATCCGCGTCCACGCTGCGGGTGGCTATCTGCGCCCCCTGCAGCGAAGCGCGGATGATTTTCACCTGGTTCTCCATCTCCATTACGCTGGCCTTGCTCCCGCGCTTGCGGGGGACGCAGCAGGAGATGTACACCCGGTAGTTACGCAGGGTCAGCGGCAGGTTGAGGTGATCGGGTAGCGGGAACCCTTCTTCTGCGGCCCTGAGATAGTAGGCGCGGGTGATGGCGTTGAACGTATCGGCCTTTTCCCCCGTCCATGAGAGCTCGCGCAGGCCATACTCGATATCCTGACCCACCAGATGGCTGGACACCAGGTGAACGGCCACCGGCACCTCGCGGGGCAGCTTGGTGCGCATCAGGTTTTCCAGCGACGACACGATAGTTTCGTTGGCGCCGTTGATGGGCTGCGCCTCGAGCATAAAGCCCATCGTCTTCTCGTTCATGAAGAGGCCGGTTTCCGCATCGTAGTCGCGGTACGGCAGCACGCGGCTGAACTGCGGGAAGCGCATCTGCCCGAGGACATCGTTCGCCTCAGAGGACGCATCGGGCATCTTCAGGGCCGTCAACAGCGAGTTGACCGTGCGGGTGACGGTATCCAGTGGATTACTCACGGTTATCCTCCTTTTTATTGTCGGCCGTTTTTACCGTTTCCGTCGCAGGGGCCGGGCGGCTGGCAGGGATACCGTAGCGAAAACGCGCTGAGCGCATCTGACCGTACAGGCAGAAATACGGACGGCATCCCATAAGCAGCGCCGCCCCTGAAAACACAATGGCCATCACAATCCACAGCAACTTAAACGCACTCAGCGCTCCGTCAACATGACCGGCATATCCTTTAGCATCGGTGACGACGCTGCCCCGGTCATGGCAGACGGCTGAGGGAGCGTCATGCAGAGTGAGGCCGGAGGACTTGCCCTGCGGGGCTGGAGGTATAAAGGGGTCTAAAGGTTCATCGCGGCAGGCCGCAATACGAAACTCGCCACTGCTGACGTTATGCGTGACGGCCATAATTTCCTGCGCCATCGCCTCTCCGGGCGTGGTGTTCTCCATCCACAAAAGCATGGCAACCAGCAGCATCAGCGTGGCGGCAGGCCAGATAATCAGATAGTGAAAAGCCCAAGCAAGCCATCGAAGGCAATACAGCAGGACGGACAGAAGCTTAAGCATCATTCCCGTTACCTCCGGGATTCAGCGGAAACCAGACGCTGCAGTTGTGTCTGATAGCCTCCGCCAGCCTCTCCCCGTCCTCTCCGCTGTACAGCGCTTTAATCCGGCTGACGTCAGACTTCGCCAGGAAAAACCGGGTCATCTGCTGTTTTGTTACGCTCATACCTGAGCCTGCTCTACCCAGGAACAGACAGTGCCCACGCTGGCGTTGCATTATGTGTTGAGAAATCCCAGCCTTCCCGTCGAGGGCGGGAGCGCTCTGCTGAGACGCTGAAAGCCAGAAGTCACGCTCTACAGCATTAACACAGATGACACGCATCCCCTGCGCCTCGCAGCAGGCCGTAATATCGTTAAGGTGACGGGTTTTCCCCTGACCACCGTTATCCCTGGTTGTCATGATGTTCGTCTCCTGGTTTTTTGCCATCGTTCTGAATGTCTTTGCGTAATTCACGCCAGTCGCGGAGTTGTCGTTCTGATAAAAAGGTCCGCATAACATCAACGCTGATGGCTGTCTTACCGCTACCGGTTTTCCCCACGACCATCACATTGGTTTTTCTTCTTCCCATCGGTCACCTCAGATACTGTTTTTGTCGTATTTCCAGAACCCGCTGGCATTCCGTACAGGTACGTACGCCCGGGATGGCCTGCTGCCGCCTGAGGGGGATGCGATTGCCACAGCATTCGCACCGTTTACGGCTTTTGCCCTCCAGGCAGGACCGCTGCCTCGCGGCCTGTATATGAAGCTGGTTCAGCAATTCGTCCTGCTCCTGCAGGAGATCGAGTTCGTCTGCCATCAACGCTCCCTGCTCACACTGTCCGGGCACGCTACCGCCCATCCCTTTTCACGTTTCAGGGCACGCGTGATAACGACAGATTGTTAAAATGGGTGCCACACGCGGTGGCGGTTCAGGTTTCAGTTAACGCGCGGGGTTCCCCACGCTGAGGGTTTCACAACAAAAAACACCCGCGTCGGCTGGTGATAAACGTCCTGCGTATCGATATAGGGCGCGATCCACAGCCCGGCCGTCTTTTCACCGACGCGAAGCGGCCTCGGGTCCACGATGGACTCGCGCCCTGGCGGCGGCGCAATAACCGGCGTGATCGTGGAGAGCGGCGCCCGTGAGGCTGAGTACGGCTGCGGGCGGGGGAGAGTCGGCGTACCCGTCAGCGGTGTATTTCTGGATGCGACGGCATGCACCGGTTCAGCCGGCAGCGTCAGGGGCTGCACGGACCGGGTCCGGAAATTTCCCTCAGCCAGGCGTGGCAGCGATGTCGCACCCGGCTTTACCGTGCTGGCCTCCTCCAGTCGTTTAGCTTTCTCATTGGCCTGCTCGATGGTCATGCAGGTATCGGATGTCGTCGCGTTACACTCAAAATCGCTCGTTGTACCGGCACATCCCGACAGCGTCAGGAGACTGGCCAGCGTGAGCGCAACAGGCACTGTCTTGTTCATTTGCGGTTCCTTTACGTGGGGTTACTGTGAGTCGGCCTTCGGCATAAACTGGCTCTGGTTAAGCCTGCCCAGCTGGTTGAGCATCTGGTCGGTACTGAACCCGTTCATGCCGCCCTGCGGGACTGACGGCGGCGGAACCGGACTGCGTTCATCGCTCTCCGCTTTGCGTCTGTCATTATCGAGCGCCAGCTCTTCAATGGTTTTCAGCTGAAAACCGTCCTGAAAGACAACGGTCACTTCGTTACCCGCCCCAATCGGGATGACGGGGTGGTACTGCTCTGCGCGTTTGATGTAGTAGTCGCTGAGGGTCTGAGCGGCTTTGGAGACACCTCCGCCAATCCCCATCTTCATCACGTCACCCGCGCCGAGGGATGCCGTGGCGCCGAGTCCGACCGAAGGCTGGGACGCGGTCTGCACGCCCTGACCGATGCCGTCAACAAAACCCGCGCCCCATGCCCAGCCGAGGATTTTGCCGTTTCGCATCACCACCTCACCCTTGATGCCGTTTTTACCCCGGAAGCTCACGTGTCCGGCAATGGGCTGGTCGATAGTGACGCCGTGCTTCAGGCAGCTGATGTTGCGGGTGCGTACGATGGCGCGCTCGCTGGACACGTCGCCCCAGGCCTCAAGACCGATAAAGCAGCCGGTGAGGTCGTAGCTTTTGCTGTTGGGCATTTCCACGCTGCCGGTAATGCGCAGCTGCATCGGCACCGTGGACTCGTTACCGGTTACGGAGGCGTTGGCGTCAGCCCCCTCAATCAGCATTGATTTGGCGAAGCTGCCCGACGGGATGTACGGCAGGGACGGACCTTTGCTCTCGTCGCTGCGGGCAAAAGACTGACGGCGCAGCTGGTTGGGCACGGGGATGGGCTGGTACTGTACCTGTGACGGCGGCGTTACGCCGTTACCAGGATAGAACGCGGTCGGCGGCGGGACGGCCCCCGTCTGCGGCGGGAAACCGGTCGGCTGCGGCTCACCTTCAGGCCCCGGCGCAGGCACTGGCGGCTGCGGGGCCGGCTCACCCGATGCGGTGACGGGTTTCACCCCCAGCGCGCTGACCTGAGCGGAAAGCGCCGCATTATCCTGGCTGAGTTTGTCAATCTGGTGCTGGTAGCCTGCCTGCCCCTTGCTGAGCAGCTCAAGCTCGCGGCGCATTTCGGCATACTGCTTCTGCATTTCGGAGGCGGTAGCCTGCATCTCGGTCGTGGCATGCTGCTGCACCTTCTGATCAAAGGTACTGTCCACCACCCCGGTCATATCGGGTGCAGGCTCGCCGGCGGCTGCCGCATCGCTGCTGCCCTCGTAGCGTGCATCCGCCAGATACCAGCCGCCGCCACCCACCACGCCCACGGTCGCCAGCACGATACCCAGCCAGATAAACTGCTTGCGCTTCACCACTGAATTAATGCTGGCCATCAGCCGCACCTCCGCTGCTGATAATGAAGACCTGCAGGGCACCACCCGCCATCAGCTGACGCGAGGCTTCACCGAACAGCACGCCGCGAATGCCGCTCTGCCAGAAGTCGCTTTCCGCGATATTGCGGGCCATCCCGGTATTGTTGGTGACGCGATAGCGCACCACCTTAAGGTGATTACCCACCCAGACGCGCTCGGGGACTGCTGATAGTCCGGCGGGCGCGTTGAGGGCTTCATGCGTGACGGGAATGGCCTGCCAGCCGGATGGAAGCTGCCCGCCCAGCAGATGCTGGCTCAGGGAAACCAGCGTGGCCTCGTAAGGGGAGGACTCTTCCCAGGTGCGCGCCGCTTCGCCCGTGCCGGACAGCTCGCTGACCAGCTGGATGGTTCGCCCAGCGCCCGCTCGCGGCACAGCCTGTACCGAGAAGTTGAGGCCGCGTTCGGTTTCCAGAATGAACGTAAAGGGCTTTTTGTTGAGGGTGCTGACAATCACACCGCCGCTTGCCGTCTGTTCCTGACGCGTCAGCTCACCGTCGAGGCTGGTCAGGGCCGTCACGCGGTCACCTGCGACCGTAAAAAGGTTCGGGTCGGTGTTGCTGACCGCGATGCTGGCCTGTCCGCCGTTCGTCAGCGGAACAATCGTGGCAGAGAGCGCAGCGGGTGCGGCGACCGTCTGACCGGAAGCGAGCATCAGCAACGCCAGCAGCGCACGGCGACTATTTTTGTTCATCGGTGATTTCTCCGAAGTGACTGAGCCAGCTGATGCCGTCCTCGCGCTCGAACTTGAGAACGTACTGTTTCAGCTCGGGATACGGTTTCGAGTCGCCTATCCAGGTCTTCAGCTGACCGCGCACGTCCACGCGGCTGCTTGCCGGATATACCTTCACGCTGGTCATATAGAAAGACGAGTTGACGTTGTTGTCCTTAATGCGCTTCGCATCCTCGGCAAGCCTGATTTTCAGCTCGTTCTGCGCTGCGGGTTTGACATAGGCCAGCAGCTGCTCATGAGAGGCATCAACGGTCTCCGGGGTGACATTCAGGCGAAGGGCGATAAGCGACAGGGCCATCTGCTGCAGGTAGGAGGCATCCGCCTGGTTCTGCGACACGGCAAACGGCGCGTTGAAAAGCATTGGCGTGACGATAGACTTCTGCTCATTCTGAAGGCGGTAGTTGTTGACGGCCTGAATAACATTGGTGGTGATGCTTCCCAGAATAACCACCCCCATGGCAATAAAGCCGATGGCAATAACCCGCTGTGTACTTAATCGTGCTCCGTGTTCCATCTGATTATTCCTGTCTATTTAATCCACTGGCGGTAGCATGAGTCGGGTACATCATGAAAAATCCCCCTCAGCATTGAGGTCGGCATATACCAGTAGACCAGGTCCCGCAGCCATGAACTGCCCCGCCCTTTCTTGAGCTTTTTAATTCCGAGATAGGCCAGTACGGCAGCGATAATTCCGGGAATATAATGCTGGGTCCAGAATCCCCACCCCAGGCAGACAATGGCCGGAATAAGCTCATCCACAGGAAGGCCAAACCAGCGACTCTGATTCGTCAGGGTTTCGGGAAAGCGATATTTTTTGAGAGATTCATCTGCCATATATGTTCCGTCTCCGGTACAGCTGGCAGTATGGAAATACCTGCCAGCCGGATTACAGGCAAAGCCATCCCGTGAATGCTCGTGAAGGGCATTCAGAATTAAACCGGAATTTAATAGTCGGAAGTGGCTCTGAACGGCTGTCGCTGGATATCAGTATCCTGCGACAGACATACCTACCGTGACGAATACGGACAGGATCGCAAAGCCCGCCAGGAACTTGAGGTTCTTGGTCGTCATATACATCACGGCGCCCACCAGAACTTCAGCAAGAATAACCCACTTAACCACGCTGGAATCTTTACCAAATGTTCCTTTAACGGTTGCATCGCCGCTGGACATCAGATCTTTACCCGCAGTCGAGGCAAGAACCGTTTCAGGGAAAAACGCAGCAAGGGCTGCGACAGGCAGGGCAAACTTCAGCGCTTTGAGTAACGCGACTTTGCTGAATTTTTTCTTGGCAGGGGTCGCGGGTACAGCGTTAATAACAGACACATCAGTCATATTCATTAATCCTTTAATTACACCGGATAGATTTGTTGAAATAAAAATCCTAAAAAACTAGTTTTGTGACTTGGGTTCAAGATTGTTTGGGATCACCTCCGCCATTTCAGAGTTATAGAAATCAGGGAATTTTTCCAGGTGGTCACGTAACCGAATCAGTGCTTCAGCTGATTTAGAACGACCACTTCTGTCCTTCGCCTTTAAAATAAGAAGATCGGTTTGTGGGTCAAGGTAGATCGACATAGTTACCGTTGGGCCACGAAGCCTGTGACGTCTAATCATGTTTTCCCTCTCAACATATTCCTGCGTCAGGATAGTGACACGTGGAATACAATTTATTCAATACCGAGATTTCTACACTATTTTATTAACGAAGATTTAACATTAAGTACCTTGAGTACTACTGACGTCATTCTTATATAAACACCATTCTTCAGGCAAAAGAATCTGAAGTCATCATAATCAGGGAAATGCTTTCTAATTTCTTTTTTAACACTAGCAAGCCTATTAGTAATCGCAGATTCAGAAACCCCAAGGCACCTCGACATAGTATGAAGCTGAAACCCGAGAACAGAAAAACATAACGTAATCATTTTTTTCGTTGTCATTTCAGAAAGAAATATGTCCACATCAAAGCCGTCATTCAGTACCTTAGTGTTTACCTTGAATAAAGCCTGGTAATCTGGAAAATAATTTATAAGCCATACAGCATAAAGATCCCCATCAATTAAACGTATTTCGACTCTCAATTGATAAAACTCACCGTTAAAGTTAAATGTACGACATAGTGCTGTTTCAGGTCCCATAACAAATGCCTCTAATTCAATAGAGGATAGTTCGAGTTCAATCTCGTCAGAATCGAAGCTTATACCTGAAAATGATTTCGAAAGTGGATGGAAGAGATCGGAAAAAGCATCATTTTTATAAATTACTTTTCTGGATTGATCACGAATACAAAAAGGTAGTGATGAGGAATTATAAAGGCCATCAAAATGACTTAGAACATCATCTAATGATTGACTTGATTGGGAGAGATCTCTAGGATCGCGCGGGTGCATTGAAGCCTCCTCTGAAGGTTTCTGTGTATAGTCGGTACACTCGGGGTAGTAGCCCGGTGTACCGGCGACCCGCCAAATTGAATGGCGGGCATCAAATTTTACTTATGTCTGCATAAAATATATCAATTACTGACGACAAAGTCACTCAAAAACAGCAGATCTAAATCTTATTTATCAAACATTTTCAGCTAATTACCTTGAGACTCTTCCTCCTGTGGGAAGAATTTTTCAACAATCTGTTGCACATCTTCACGTATACACGTAACCATATCCCTGAAATCAAATTTTTCATTTCCTGCGAGATGCGGACTCAGCGACTCCATCGCCAGGAGCTTGCTGACAATAAATTGAGTTTTCATTACATTTTCAAGGATAGTTTTATTATAGAGCGCCTGATTAAAGGAAGACTCTTTTCTTTCCATTTGCGCTTCATAGACCCGAAGACCAAGTTCGACCAGCATTGATGCAATGCTCGAAAAACTTACATCTTTATCTCTCGCTCCTTCAGCGCGACGTTTTTCAGCGATTACTCTTATTTTCTCTGACACTTCATCGCTTACATAGACCTGAACTCTGGCCATAATTTTCTCCTTATTTATATTTCCAAAACTTCTGTACATCAGAATATTTTGAAAAGCTAAAAATGCACGACTCGGCACAGACTCTCAGCCAGAAGACAGACGACTTGCATGCCGACACACACTGTAAAAATTCACGACTCGAATATAGATTCGCCGTAGTCATAACTCAATGGATTTATTAAAAATAGTCACAAATAACTCTGAGTAGAGTTTTTACCGAGTCGAATAGAACTCACTACCGAGTCGTTTACACACATTAAAATAAATTATTTCACATTACTTTTTCTCTAACTGCATGATTTAAATAGCCAATCAGCAAAATTTTAATTTTGCGTGGGGTGTGGTGCTTTTGGTGGCGAGGAGTGCATATTAGTTGAGTCTGGGCATGGGATGGGTTAACGTATTTCCGGCATGGTGCCCGGAGGGAAGAAATGAAACGGATTGCTCTTACGTTTTTAACGTTGGCTTTTTCTGGAATGTTGAACGCTGCTGATTGTTTTGATCTGGCAGGAAGGGATTATCATATAGATCCAGATCTGCTTCGGGCAATATCCTGGAATGAATCGAACTTCCGCACAGACGTTAAAGGCTACAATCCTGTTTCGGGTTTTGGCTCCGGACTTATGCAGGTGGACTCCCAGCACTTTAACGAACTGGCTCGTTATGGAATAAAACCTGAGCACCTTACTTCCGATCCGTGTATGAATATCTACACCGGGGCTTACTATCTTGCAATTGCATTCAAAAAGTGGGGAGTCAGCTGGCAGGCCGTAGGGGCATATAATGCAGGTTTCCGGAAAACAGAAGAACAGGCGCAGAGAAGATATGTCTATGCCAGAAAAATCGAGGCAACATATCGGGCGATAAAGAAGAATAAAAATGCAGCGCAGACTTTTCCAAAACAGTAAAAAGACCTCAACAGGAGGTCTTTTTATTCATCCAGTATTTATGTCGTCAATCAATAGCCCGATAAATTAAATATTCTTCAGGGTGTTTTATGATACTGATATAGTCTTTCAGTGCATTCTGACGAGCGACGAGGTGTTTACAGACTTTCGAATATTCAGGCCCCATATCTGCAACCTGCCAGGACAACCAGTTCATGATCATCAGGGTCGCAATAATTCCGGCAGCATCGGCACTGACCTCTGCTTCAAAGTAATTACCGGGAATAACCATGTTATAGCGCTGTTCACCTTCCGGTGCGATATATCCGGTTTGCGTCGTGGTGAATCTGACACAGTTCGGAGCAACGTTTCCTCCGGTGCCCTGCGGAATAATCCAGTAATTCCAGAAACCGCCATCATAATCTGAATGCTGACGTAACCAGCTGGCAATCATATTATCAGCAGAAGGCGTAAAAAAGAGCGCAGGAATAAAATCAAGACGTTCATCGCCATCTGTAACACAATAGCGCTGGCGTTCATCGATTTTAAATTGTTCGGCTGATTCACGAGTGGCGGTTTTGACGTTTAATGTGTGCATTCTAATTTTCTCCTCATTGGGTTATTACATCGTTCGACTTCATCACTGAGCGGCGAAGGGCAATGAGCAGCTGACAGAAAGGAAATAAAGGGGCGCGCAGCGTTTATATACCCCTTTATTTCCTTTCTGTCTGATGCTAAAAACAGCCCTCCGCGAACTGATGAAATCGGGCGATAGTCACACCAGGAGAATGCACACATCCCGTAACGGAAAATCGGCGTAAGACGAATTACCGTTACGGGCTTCAGAGTGGAGGTAATTTATTACCGCCACGGTGAAAGCGGCGCATCCATTCTGGATGCAGCAAGCGTGAATTTGAATTTGCGTCAGGATGGACGCCCGAAGGGCGGAGACGGTTTACCGGCTCCGTTCACGACAGCCGTGTCCCTTCAGGGACGACGCCCGGAAAAGAAAGGATAATATCCATATCAGCGGCAGAATAATAAAGACCATCGCCAGCAGGAGAATGAAGAATAGTAATCAGCTAACCAAAAGACAGGAACTTCAGACAACCTCGCGCCGGAATAACGCAGGCAGCGCGTCAGCGCAGCCTGCTTATTCTGCGCCGCAGGCGCGCGGCCTTTGATGCCACCAAAGGCAGGACACTCCCCTGCCCTTCTGGATAGCTATGCAGCGTCATTTATACAGCGCAAAAATTCGCGCATGGCACTGATACGGCGCTGATCGTCCAGCCGCTTACCAAAGTTGTTGATGTAGTACACAGGCGTATACCGCACCCTGTTTAACTGCATCGTCAGCGTATTGCCCGTGACCACCTCGGCAGGAATACCCAGCAGGGAAAGCTGAATAAACGCCATATCGGCCGCAACAGGATCAATATCGATGCAGCTTCCGAACATATGTTCAGACGGGTTATAGCCCGCCTCCAGCAGATACTCCGCATACGCCACAATCATTCCCGCCGCACCGCTTGCCGGATCGCTGACGGTAACGAATCCCTCACGGCGTATCGTTTCGTCGACGTCCGGCATCAGCAGCCTCGCCAGCAGTGACTGGACGTGATACGGCGTGAAATACTGTCCGTTGCGGTCGTCGCCAAGCTCAAGCTCCATGAAGATCGCGCCGAGGAAGTCGTGGAATTTGGCCTCCAGTGCGCAGACCATCAGGCAGAAGAGCGTATGCAGGTTGCTGATATCGCTCTCGCTGTACTTCGCGCAGATTTTGCGGCTCTGCTCAATATTCTCCGGCGTTCTTATCCGCGCCATATCCAGCTCGCTGGCGGCCAGCGTGATAAAGTCGCTGAACACCTCCCAGCGGCGCAGGCTGCGGGCGGTATCCCTGAACACGCTGATAAACTGGCGGCGGGCCTGGTCGATTGTCATCATCCGGTGCGGTATCGGCTGCGCATTCACGGTGGGCAATACGGGTTTAGCGGGTGTTACTGGTGCGGCTTCTCTCGCCTGATCAAAGAAGCTGGCAAAACTGAGTTGAGACATATTTCCTCCTTAAATGCCGCCCCTTGCGGGGCGGCACCTCCGTCAGTTAAATGCGCGCTTCAGTTCGAGCGTGCGTAACACCTGCCCCCACTCGCTTCCGCGCATGGCTGGAATGCGAACGGAGCGCCCCTTTCTGCGGCACTTTGCGATATGTCTCCCCAGCGCCCGCATTTCGGTGCTGAGTGCCTCCGGTGCGATTTCGCCGCGCTTAATCCGCACCTGCTTTTTAGGCGGCTGATTTTCCGCCTCGCAGATCTGGACATACAGGGTGGTCGGTGTAACAATTGACGCTCTACCGAAATGATTCATAGATATTTCCTTTTGGTTGAGGCCGGATTAATCGTTCCAAGGCGTCTAATCCGGCGGGTTAAGGCAGGCGAAAGCCTGCTTTTCTCATTTCTGGCGCTGCACTCCCTCCTTAACGCGTGCCAGAATCTCCGCGTGGTCAAGGTTGCTGTAGTCACGCATCCGGTAATAACGGATACCGATCCGCGCGTAGATTTCGGTCACATTGCCGCAGACCATTTCCGCCAGCATGAAGGTTTCATACTCGCCGTTCTGACTGCTGCGCCAGTTCATCGGGTACATCAGCCCCAGCGCATCATGGAAGGCGTGCACGTCGATTTCGACGGGCGCGGTCAGATATGACTTTTCGCGGCTCAGCCAGTACGCACGTTCGGCCTCACTGGTCGCATAAATACCCGCTTCGGCGCAGGATTCGGTCAGATTTAAGTGCATGGTTTATCTCCTTCTGGTTAATGGCGTTGATATTTCGCCGTGGTGGTTATTCGTCGAACGTGATGCCGGAAAAATGCGCCATCAGGTGCAGCATGTCGGCAATCTCGTCGACTTTCTGCTGAATGGCTGGCGTGGCTTTCAGGATGCGCGTGACAGAGGTTCTGAGTTCACCCATATAGCGGGTTGCAGACTCGCCCAACGCCGTTTTATCTGTATTGCTCTGGTATTTCATAAAGTCTTTGCAGACGTGGTTTTGCAGGCTATCAAGCTCGCATAACGCGCTTTTCTCCCATGCATCGAAGCTGAATGTGCCCTTTGGACTGGTCACGGCGGTTCTCCGTTGTCGCTGGCGGCATCCCCTGCCGCCGTGGGTCATACTGATTAACAGGTTTCCAATTCAGCCTGAAATAAGGGGGACGAACCTTTCAGGTATTGTGAGAGTGGAAGCCTTCTTCCCAGGCTGCCAGTAATTCCGGCTCATCCGCAAATATGAGGGGCGGAGTTTGTTTCGCGGCGCAGCTATCCAGAAAACCCAAGAAATACGCCCCCTCCAGGACATCCTCTATTTCCCGTTCAGCTTTGATACTGTCAATAACCCGCATTACTTTTGCTTTTGCAAACAGGATACGGATATCCAGACCACGCAACGGAGGCAATGTGCCACTCTTAATTAGAACTGGCTCCATCCATATCAACCCATCAGTTCGCCGGTACATTTTTTTCTCCCATCTTTCGGAAGATTCTTTGGTGGCGGTTTTGACGTTGACGTTGTGTGTGTTCATCCTGCTTTTCCTCCTGTCTGGTGGTTAATCCATCTCTCGGTGAGTTCCCTGGCGGCAAAGGGCAAAGGAGCAACGGCGGGGCGACAGGAGAAGGGCGGAGACAAAAGTTTTTGCGGTCCTTCGCAAAAAGTTTTGGCGGAGTTCATTTCACCCTTCGGATGACGACGCGACGGTGCTACGACCAGCCCTCCGCCCGGGAACGGACGCGAGATGGCTCACCAGAGGTATGAGAAGAGGATGAACACACCCGACACGGCGGAACGACGTGGCGTCACCTGAGTGCCGGCGGCTTTATCGCCGGCATGGTGAAAGCGGCGTGACCGGAACGGTCACTGCGAGCCGGTGTTGACGTTGCGACAGTGGGATGGAAGCCCGTCAGGGCGGAGACGGTTTACCGGCTCCGTTTACGACAGCCCCGGTTCCCGTCAGGGAAGTCGCCCGCAGTCATGGCCAGTGACCCCGTCCGACAACAGGCAAATTTGAAAAGATGATACAGACAACTGCCACCATAATTCGCAGCGTCCGTTCTTCCGAGGAGATTCACAGCAGGGTATTACAAAGCGTAAGGGGCATAAAAAAGAGCTGCTATACCGCAGGCATAACCGCTCTTTTTACTTTCCTGCCCTCACGCAGGCGTATTCTTTGTTACCTTCGCCTCCAGAACACCCAGCCACTGACCAGAATCAAAGCACCGCACAGCACCGCCAGATTCGGCAAGATGGTGTCGAACGGGCTGCTGAAAATTTCATCGGGGTTATGATCTCCCCAGAATTCCAGCTTGTATCCGATACCCCAGATAAAAAACGCCAGACCTGAAGCCACAATTCCCCACTTAAGGAGAAACAAGAGCACGTTGTCCAGCATACCAGGCGGATCGCGCCAGGTGATAACCAGCGCAATCAGGGCACAGATTGCCACCCCGGCATAATACGCCGTGCTTCCGAACATCTCCGGCGCCGCGTAATGTATGACCAGCGTAAACAGGCCATTTAACAGCGCGACCAGTATCCAGTATCTCATCTCTAAATTATCCCTTTTAAGCACCCTGCCGACCGTATTCTGGCAGGATATGATATCAGACTCAGTGAGGCGACTTTCCCCGAAAATAATCCGGTCGCGCCGTCAGTTCCCGCCCGATGAGTTCATCAGCAAACAGGGGCGCGATCCTGTTAACACGACGCGCCAGATTCCGTCGACGGGTTGCCGCCTTTCGCTCATCGCTCCAGCGCCTGATCGGCCGTTCATACAGAAAATCAACGCAGACAGCATATCCGGCTCCTGCCACCCACAGTGACATCACGGACTCAGGGGCTGGCTTCCCTGCCTCCACCACTTCTGACGCCAGCTCAGGCTCACCGGGACAGGGACCGGGACGCTTCAAGCGCAGTGAGTAACGCCACTTCATACCCGGCTCCGTGCTGTCAGCTTGTTAGGTACCATCCAGCGCTCCAGCTGCCTGACAGATCCCGGACTTTCCCGCGCCAGCGCACCCGTTTCAGCCATCACCGTCCAGAAAGGCTGGCTCTCCATCATCCAGCGTTCCATCGACGCCAGTGACGGGAAACGCTCGCTCCAGCGCCAGAACATCTCCTCAAGGTCGTACTGGCGCAGTTCAGTCCCCGACCAGCGCGCGCTCCAGCTGCCGACCGTTTCAGGCGTATGGAATGCCAGCTCAATCTCCGCCTGCCCCACCAGCGCCTGGTACGCCCGCTCACGCTGACACCGTTCTTTGTGCCGCTGGCGGGTGTATTTTTCATCCCGCAGGGCGTCCTGACAGCGAACCCGCTCGGTCTGCTGAAAGACCACCTCCGGAAAGAGGTGCTGTCCGGCACCGACAGGAAGTGGAAGCCAGCAACGCGTCCCGCGACTTTCAATCAGGGCATCGATGGCACTGAGCCAGCTGTCCCTGCTTCCCCGCAGCTCCCGCGCCGTCAGCACCGGCGCAAAATGATGAATTTCCCTGATAGTGATGCGCGTGCTGCCCGTGAGTCGCCGGAAAAAGGCGCTGGCATACGGATACATCGTGGACACCGCGCCGCGCGACCGCCGGCGTTCAACCTCAGCGATAGCCTCCATCGCGGCGCGTCGCTCAGGGCTGAAGGGAACCAGTGACAGGTTTGCAGGTATCATGCCGCGCCCTCCGCTGCCAGAATACTGATGATGCTGGCCTGACTGTATCCGTCCGCATCGAGACGCGCCGTCAGGCTGACGGTGTGGCTGACAAGCTCCGGCTGGTAGCCGCTCAGGGTACGAATGACGGAGAACGGGCGGCCGCTGGCGGGAACGAACACCACCATCCACGCCGGACTGATGGCACCTGGACTGCACACGGCAATATGGTAGTTGCCGTGCGGGGGCGTAAAGCGCACCTGCACGGGGAAGAACCCGCCGAACTCGCTGCGGTACTCGCCGTTCACATCCCAGTTTTCAGGGCAGGACAGGTCACGCATGACGGCGTGGGTCAGTTCACGGCGGAAGTCTTCGCCGCTGTCCCGCCAGTCCTCAAACTCATCACAGGACATCATTTTCAGTACATCGGGGGTCAGAATAGTGCGCATGGATATCTCCTTATTGCCGCCCCGTAGGGCGGCTCTCCGTTATCAGGCGGCGTGTGCCGTGTTGGTGGTGTCGTTGCCAGTGCTGTCGGTATCTGAAGCCGCGTCGTCAGCACCGGATTCAGCCGCTGGCTCTGGTCCTTTGAGCCATGCCGGAACCCAGCGGGTGTGCTGCATAAAGTGCTCCGCATGCGCTGCTGCATCGCCCTTCTTCATCTTCTCCGCGTCACCCGCCGCGCCCGTCAGCCCCGCCTCTTTCAGGGAGGCCACAATCTGCGGATGTTTCAGGCTACCGAAGTAGTTGTCCTTCGTCGGCTGCCACCAGTCGCGCAGGTGGAAGCCGATTGCCGCCTCGACAGTATCGAGGGTACTGCGGGAGGTGTGCCCCATATCGCGGGTCTGTACCCCGTCAACGGAACAGGCCGTGCAGAAGGCCATCAGCGACATCAACACCCCGCCGTCAAGGGCAAAGAAGGTGGTGAAGTCCTTCTCCCACCCTTCCGGCAGCAGGGCTTTCAGCCTTGCCTGTTCGGTCATCAGGATGTTAAACGCTGCGCCATCCTTACCGGACGGGGCGTTCTCCGTCAGGCTGCCGTGGGACACGGTCAGGCTGATACGGAACGGATGCGTCGTGGTCAGACAGCCCGAGAAGACGCAGGTACACATGCGCCAGACCATCAGCGCCACCGCCTTTTCGGGCTGCTGCATCAGCGCCGCCTGGACTGCCAGCGTACGCTCGGAGGTCATTTTAGTGAGCAGCGGAACGCTGATCCCCTCTGCGGCGTCAGGCTGGCGCGAGGTGAACGGCACCGTTACGCTGCTGGTTTCGGTTTCTTCCGGCATATCCGCTTTCAGGCGCACACCGCGCTGGACGTACACCTGCCCTTCGTACAGGCTGACCATCACCCCCGCGCCTGACTTCATGTCGTCAGTCCACGCGCTGACTTCTGCCGCCTCCTGAATGGCGAGGATGTCCGCTTCGATCGCATCCGACTCGTCGCAAACGCTGTCATATGTGTCGTACTGCTCCCGCAGCGCATCAAGACGCTGCTGTTGTTCAGGGGTGTACACCGGATCGGGTTCAACAGGCTGAACGAACGCCTTACCGTCTTCGCCGTGGTACCAGATGCGGGCTGCGCGTCCGCGACTCCATGCCCAGCCCTCACGCTGCTGAATGTCCAGAGCGATACGCTCCAGCTTCTCCTGCACCAGACGCTCAACCAGCACGCTGTCTGCCGTGCCGTCGCCCTCGTCCTGGCTGAACAGATCTTCACGAACGTAACCCCCTGCCGCCTCATACGCTTCGCGCCCGATAAACCGGAATTTGGTGTTGTCGGTGCGCATCTCGGTTTCGGTAATGGCGCGTTTAATCAGGTGTGCGGGCGCGTTCGACCAGCTGGCCTTCACGCTTTCAAATACCTCAACCTGACGGGCAGGATCGTCCTCGAGACAGAGCGCCTGACACTGCTCAACGGTCAGTTCGTCCTGTGCGAGCTTATCCATCAGGGAGGGGGCGAGGTTTGCCAGCTTCAGCATGCGCTGCACGTGGCGGGAGCCGAAGCCGAGGGCGTCGCCAATCTGTGCGGGAGTTTTGCCCTGCCCTGCCAGCGTACGGAAACCTGCGATTTGCTCGGCGGGATGCATGGCGGCGCGCTGCTCGTTCTCAGCAACCGAGGCGAGGGCCGCAATGTCGTCTGAGACGCGCTTCACCATGACGGTATGATCAGCCGCAAGACGGTCTTCCTGCGCCAGCAGATTCAGGGCAGTCAGTCGGCGGCCACCTGCGGCCACGCCGGATTGTCCGTCCGCGAGGGTGTGAACAATCAGGTTCTGCAGCAGTCCGAGTGCCTCAATGGAGTCGGCCAGACCGCGCACGCTGTCCACGGAATACGGAATGGTGCGCACGTTCAGCGGGGATTTAACGAGAGCAGACAGCGGAACATACTCGATGACGGCGGCCTCAAGGGCGGCTTTCAGGGCATCTTCCTGCGCCTTCTTGATTTTTTTAGTGCTGGTTTTTTTGGGTGCTTTTGCTTTAACATCGGTTACTGACATAGTTGATACCTCACTGATTAATGATTGTCCGGCCCTGCGGAGTGGCTGCTCCGGCAGGGCACCTTCTTACTGCGGCTTACGGATGCCGTAGTCTGCGATATAACGGTTGAGCCAGTACGTGCCGCCCGGCTCGAAGTTCCATGTGCGCCAGACCATTTCACCGTCCTTACGGACAACCAGACGAAAATGCGAACCCTGATCGTCCTCAATTGCCACGTTGGTGTACTGCGCCGCAACGACCTCAGCCTGTTCGCGGGTAAAGGTGTCGTCGGGTAAAACCGCCAGCGCCTCGCTCATGTTTCTCCTCCTTCTGAACCTGTTTTGCTTTTAAAAAACCCTCACCCGTTGAGTTGCCGGGGCCGCGGTTTTGACGTTTTGCGGGGACCTGCTGAACGCCCCCGCTGGTTGTTACCTTCACCCGTTTGAGAGCCGTTCGCCGCAGGGGCGTAAACCAGCGCGGGCGATGGCGGATGTCCGGGGCGCGGTTTACCGCGTGCCATTTACCCTGGACAGCTGACAGCGGCTGTGCTTGTCTCAGCCCCGGCGAAAGGACTCAAAAGGGTGAAAAAACCAGGCAGGGAATGAGCAGGAACCCGCCGCAACGACGGAACGCGCGGGCGCGAAACGGCGTTGCCCCGAAGAGGCCCGGCAGCATTACCGCCGGGCTGGTGAGAGCGGCGCATCCGTAGACGGATGCCGCAAGCGTGATGTAAAACCTGCGACAGTGCGATGGAAGCCCGACAGGGCGGAGACGGTTTACCGGCTCCGTTTACGACAGCGCCGGTTCCCGTCAGGGAAGTCGCCCACAGGCAGACACAACAGGAAGAAAACCGACAGGACAGCGATATCAGCCAGTACGCCATCGGTATGGCCACTATTGGCAACGACAACGCAGAGATTATCAACAGAACAGGAATATCGCCGACCGGCTACAACACATCGATACTCATACTCTGACACCACCGGGACATCAGGCACTGGCGGAGATACGCGGCGCCGCAGGCGCGGCGTACTTCGCCGGCAGGCAGAGCCTGCCAGGGTTTTGCGCGCGGGCTGACAGGCGGCTAAACCGCCTGCCGGGGAAAATCAGTTACTGAAGACATAACCGTCATGGAACACATAGCCGCTGCTGAACAAATCCCGGGCATACGCCTCAAAATCGAAGTAGCTGCGCAGCGGCTCCGGCACCTCATTCAGCAGGCCGTTATCGTCTGCCATCTCCTGCGCATAGTCTTCCTCACTTTCCGCCTCGCCGCGGTATGCATCATCAAACGCGTCATAGTCACACTCGCCGGTATACTCCGCCCAGGCGATAAAAGCGGCCTCCCTGCCCTCGTCTTCGGCGCGTTTGTAAGCGGCGATAAAATCCCAGTCAATGGAGCTTTCAGAGACGAACTGCGACGGGATACCTTCCTGGTCCTGGAACATAAATTCGGCGTCCCATTCATCGGCATGCAGCGCCTGACAGGCCTCGTAAAAATCCTCCCTGCCGTCAAACTCCGTCAGATCAAACCATTTGCCGAAAATGCTGCCGCAGTTGTATTTGTGATACGTACCCACATAAACAGCCGGTGTGGTCGTCGTAGTGCGCATAAAAAAATCCTCCATAGTCGATGTTGTCTGAGTTCCGGCTTACGCCGTGCCGACACGACAGCCCGACAGGGAGCGAAAAATGCAGGGGCGATGCATGAAGCCGCAGCGCCGGTAAACAGCGGAGAGGGTCTGGACGGTTAGCGAGCGAATATTGAGCGAGATAACGACGGGAAGAACCGCGACAGGCAATTAAATATACGGCGACCGGGTGAAAGCATCGACGTCAGTGAACCCTTGCATTTGCAGCGTTCGGGCTAGAGTAGAGGCACGGCGTAAGCCGCAGACCGCTCTGGACGTTACTCACCGCGAAGCCGGAACAGCGTGGAGGATGAGCCAGAAAAGCGGAGCGGCCGCGCGACATCCGAAAATGAAAAAAGCCGGGACTCACCCGGCTTTCCCTCACGCGGCCAGCAGCGCTTTGAGTACATCCACATCCGCTATGCCCTGGCGGATACGCGCCGGTGTCGGCCCGCCCGCCTCCCATGCCAGCCCCTCCTGGTGAACCAGCTCGCGTTCTGCGTCATGCACCAGGCGCGAAAGCACCTGCGCCGGGACCATCACCTGCCGGTTAACCACTTCACGATGGCGGGTCAGCAGATCGCACACCGACGCATCCGTGACGCCTTCCCGGCGATACACCTTCATGTCGCTGTTGCCGACCGTTTCCAGCAGGGCCGTAATCTCGTCGTCTGTTGGTCGCAGTTCCCGGCACGCGGAGTGAATCCCCTCCTCCGTCCAGACCAGCAGAGCCAGGGGTTCATCGTGGGTAAACATCCGCGCCAGTTCCTCACAAAGCGCTTCCCGGGTTCCATACATGGGTAATCTCCTCAAAATCGGGTAAGAAGGCCGGGCGGAACACCGCCCGGTCGCAGTCAGTCGTGAAAACAGTCGCTGAACGCCAGCACGCGCAGGTAAACGGTCAGATACTCCGCGTTGAGATTACGCAGGAAATCAGCGGCCAGCGCATCAACCAGCCCGGGGCATCCGTCGTGATACTTTACTTCCAGCGCCCGGATATGCAGGCGCAGGTCGCTCATGGTGCTGGAAAGCGCGGCCAGGTCGTCACGCAGTTGTTCATGTCCCTGATAATTCATTACGCGGCCTCCGGCAGGTCGTCGTTAGCGGCCGGGTACTGCATGGCGCGCCGGACGGCGGCCAGACGCTGCTGCCCGGCCCGGTGGTACTGCTCCAGCAGTTCGATACCGATGTAGCGACGGCCAGACTGGAGGGCAGCCACGCAGGTGGAGCCACTGCCGGCAAACGGATCGAGCACAATCGCGCCGGGATGTGTGAAGGACTCAATCAGCGGTTGCAGGCTGGTTACGGGTTTTTCGGTCGGGTGGTGCCGGTTGCCGCTGTATTTCCAGCCCAGTACGTCCGGAAGCGGGTTTTGCGGCAGACGTGGACGGCCTTTTGCCAGGATATAGGCGCATTCATGGCGGTAGCCGACATAAGCCGATTTGGACGAGTACGTTTTGGTAAACACCAGGTGGCCGACAACGCTGAATCCCGCATTTTTCCAGGCAGCCATAAAACGATCGACACGGTTCCAGCCGTAGAAACTCACCATCAGCGCGTCTTTTTTCAGCACGCGGTACATCTCATGACAGGCAGGTTGCAGCCATTCATCCGTTTTATCACCGGCAATGGTGCGGCCCTGACGGTCACGAAAACCAACGAGGTATGGCGGGTCAGTCAGTATGAAATCGACAGCCTTCTCAGGAATGCCAGTCATTACCTGCACACAGTCACCCAAAATCAGACGGGACATAATCATTCTCCTTATTCAAATGCGGCACCAGTTACGCCGTGCCGATACGACAGCCGGGCGAAAAGCGGAGCAGACAAGGGCACCACCGCAAGCCGCAGCGCAGATAAAAGCAGACGCTGACTGGACGGTTTGACGGCGAAAATTGAGCCGGAGAACGACGGGAAGACAGCGGAAAATGCATTTTGAAATCACTGCGACCGGGTGAGGATGGTGGCGAAGCCTCCCTTTTCTGCACAGCGGCCCGGCTACAGTAGCGGCACGGCGTTCACAGCAGAGCGGTATGAATGAGGAGCGCAGCGACATCGTATTTTCATCGTTGCTGTCCACAATTTCGGTGGGCAATCCTGTGTATAAAATGAGGGTATTCCGCGCAGGTCGCTACCAGCACCGATGACAGCACGCCTGACAAGGATGGTTATCTTTTAACCATCCACGAAGACTTCACTTTTCCTGGTGTGGTATGTTGATGCTGACTGTAAAAAACCGGAGCGGAGAAAGATGGACAGAGAAATGCTGGCAGAGTGGCTGCGGGATATTGCCCAACATATAGAAGAGGAAAGTCCACTGATTCGTGATGTCAGTGTGGATGATGCCCTTTCAGAGGAGGGGCTGGCCAGAAAGATCATCACTATCACGTTCAATGCGCCTGGTCATGCCCCACAGCCTGAAGAAGATGTCAGCAGCATCCCCCGACATTAAAACAGCATTAAGATGTTAGCCTCGGAAATTGAGTAATTGCCTGATCAAGAAACAAGAGAAGAGCAAGACTCCGCTATACGGGTAACTCGACATGATGCAAACGCTGAATACCCGAGTATTGCATATATAATTCGCGGGTATTCCATTCATTTACAGATACGTTATCCGTTTTCTTCAGCTTCCTTTTCATCATCACGTCTGAGGCGAGCTACGCTGCGTTCCACCGTGCTGAGAGGATTGTATACCCCTCTAACTGCAGCTGTTCTGGTACTTGCTGTATGGGCGCTATATTGCCGATCAAAATCCAAAACTATTCCGCACTTCTCTGCCTGCATTCTGACAAAGCCTCTGATCATGTTTTCCCTGAACCGAAACCATCCAGGCCGGACACCATCCTTCCCGACAAGCGCATGGCACAGAATTGATCCGTGATTTTCTTTACGAAGCCGAGCAAAACGACTGTCGAAGTTCTTCTGCGTCAGAGGTTCAATGTCGAGATACTTCATCACCTGGATATAGGAGGTAATGATGTGGTCTTTCATTCTGTTGAGGTCTGCACCTTCAGCCATCGCCCAAAGAATGTGATGCATGTGCTCATCTCGGCAGGTAGCTGCCTCATAACATGATCTGAGCGTTTCCTCAGCAGACAATACAGCCGCATCGAGCGAAGCTAGAAATAGATCACGTGTAACTGTGCTAACGACTTCATCCGCCATGTAACACTCATGAAGGAGCTTGCTGCACATGAGATGGACATAATAGGGAAATCCATCACTCAACGCGCATATACGGTCTGCGATATCATCAGGGATATTAATATCAAAATATCTAAATGCACTTTCAACGATACGCTGACGACCTGTCCAGTGTAGACGTTCAAGATCAACCTGTTCAATCTGTCTCTGACTGGACAGATGTCCACCAATCAAATCGGATACCGACTGCCCAATCCCGGTGAAGATGATACGAACGGGTACATCCCCATCGCTTAACTGCTTGAGCAAAACACCAAAGCGGGCACGCTGCTCCTCGCTACGGATCAGGTCAAATTCATCAATAACAATAACCGTGTTCTCCGAATAGCGTTCCGTCAGATAGTTCAGGGCTTCAACAGCACTGGCCATATTAACGACTGAACGAACGCGAGAAGTTTCACGCTCTTCAACTCGGGCTTCGGCTTTTAAAACAGGAATATTGAGACCAAAAGTTGCAGACGTTTTGTACCGATCTACCGGCATGCGCATCATTCCTTGGCTAATAACCGATTCGATGACTGTTTCCAGGGTCGAGTCATGGTCACAACTGACGGTAATAGGACGGTTATCCGAAGACTGGATAAGCGAAGCGGCTGTGTGGGCGAGGGAGGTCTTACCTACTCCGCGATCGCCATAAATGAACACATGTCGGCCCGGTGAATGAAGTGCCAGTTGTATCGTCTCCAACTGCTTATCCCGCCCAAAAAGTTTTTCAGGTGTACGCACTGGCACACTGAGAGTAAGCACTTCATTGAGCCGGGTGGCAAAAGTTGGTAAATCGCAACCTGCAATAGCCATGTCCATTCACTCCGAGAAGATAATTTAGGGGCTATTATACTGATTTCCTGAAAGCGAGTGCATGGCAACGCAGTGTAAATGCAGAAAGTAAATTACATAAGCAGGAACAGATGAGATACATGGATATTCATGTCTGGGAAAAGCGTGGTGATTTCAGTGTGAAAGAATTTCAAATTTCCCTTTACAATCAAATCAATAAGCATGAAATTGGCGTGGTGAAAAACATACAAAAAAAGGATGCTTTTCGGCATCCTTGTCCCTTACTCACCTGACTCTGGAAGTCTTTCCAGAATACGTTTTATTGCCTCATCAATCTCCGACTGTGCCTCAGCGGAAATACGGGAAAACTCATAAACAACAAGTCGCTTCTTTGGATCAGTTTTCTTTCTGGCAAACTGATTACGATCTGCAAATTCTCTCAGCTTCTCTGTTTGAATCGTTCTAGTTGGGAGGGCTGTCAGCAATTTGCTCTCCGACCGGATAACCGCAAGAATTTTGCTTTTATCAATTGCCGGATAATCTGGCATGGTCTTCAACCGATACTGAACTTTTTCCATCAGTTCTGTTACCGATGTTTGCTTGTTGTTTGCTTCTTCAGCCAGTTTCAGTAGAAATTGATAATCCGACAACGAAATATCATTTATCACCGGGAATACTGCAATCATTTCATCAGGCACTGCTGCGGCCTGGAACGCACGTGTCACTTTCGCCGGAGAGAGATTTTCTTTCAACGCAATCTCTTCTTTCGTCATGCTAGCTCCATAGGTGACTTCTAGCCGTTTTCCCAGCTCGCGAAGACTATGTTCTCTTGCTGTCTGGATATCTTTCGCCAGCTGCCGTGCATCAGTGAGTGATATATCATCTTTGGTTACCAGAATTTCGAATTTAACGTTATTAAAGATGCAGGCGGCACGACGTCGGGTCCCATCTAATATCTCAATTCTTCCATTTACTTCGCGTCCAATAGCCGGGAAGAATTGCTGCAGCCTTATCGTCCGGGAAATATCACTTACAGACTCGCGCGTAAGCATCGCCTGATCCCGTCCATTGACTGATGTATCAACGAACGTCTTTGATTCAATCTCACCGCTTAATACAACCGTTTTGACAAATTTGGCCTGCTTGCCAGATTTGAGTGTGAACGTTTTGACATCTCCGTCACCTTCAAGCATACGGGCGAACTCTGAATTGCTATTACCGAGAACTCGGCCACGAGCTAAAACCTTTTTCACTTAGATGCTCCCCGGATGTATTCAATGCGGTCAAAAACAGCTTTCGTAAACCGTTCTGCTTCAGTACGTGCCTTTTTCAGCGCTTCAGTACTACCTGGGTATGAAACAGGGTTAGCACTAATGATCGTGTCAAAAGATTCACCACATCGTTCGAATCCATCCAAACGTGGCAGCGACGAGTCCAGAATATTACTTGCATACACTTCGCGGGCCAGGCTATGCGAAGTTTCGTGATCGCGTTTATTAGTCATTTTGGACATGAAACCGATACTCGCACTCAGGCGTGGTTCTACACCTTCTTCTTCAAGACGCTCCAGCATTTCAGGCAAACGCGTCAGGTATTTAAGGGTTGAATGGAAATCAACCTGCGCCGGTGGGGTAGGGGTCAGAAGCAAATCACTCGCCGCCAGGCCATTCAAAAGGAACGGATCAAGATGGGGGCCGGTATCAATGAATACAAAATCATAGTCCCCTGCGATACGGTCGATGATTGTTTTCCTGAGCACTTCTGAAGGTTTAAGACCCGGCAAATGTTCTGCAACCAGAGACTCCCACTGACTCGCCACGAAGCCGTCATCAATAGAAGCAGGGATGACATCAACGCCAGGAATAATGGTGGGGCGAATAACAGCTTCTCGCAATGTTTCGGTATCGAGGTCATTCAGCATTGCCTGAGCAGCTGTTTCAAGGACCGTACCAATGCTATGGGTGTGATCCAGGAACATGGTACTGGAGGCCTGTGGGTCGAGGTCTATTACAAGGATGCGAAGATCATGCCGCAGCAGGTCCTGATGTACACGCAACGCATGTGCAAGCGTAACTGTACTGACTGTTTTTGATACACCACCTTTAAGGTTTACAACAAAAATCACGTAGGGTTCTTTATGGATATCGCGATATTTAGGTATGTGTCGGTGGGCGTAGATATCGATAACATTCTTTATCGTCAGAGCATATTGTTCGACGTTACCAATCTGCTTTTTATTAAATATATAGCCGTTTTCTTCCATTTCTTTCATGGCCAGCTCTACGATACGCCGGCTCAGCTTTGGCAGTTTTGCGACAGCGTTACGAGTATATGTCTGATGATACTCTGTAAGATTAAATTCTTTCCTTTGTTCCTCAATATCCCTACTCATAGCCTGAAGTAAAGCGCTTGCTCTGAGAGCTATAGTACCCACACTACCGTAATCGCGTTTCATTATTGTCCCCTCAAGATGGAATCCTTGCACATTGATGGCGTAAAAGCTCACGCTATTGTACACAACAAATAAGAACGTACAAAATAAAATGATACGACACTAAATTATTGTACATTCAAATCTAGCTATAACGTAGATCAAAAAGACGACTGAGACTGTACTAAAGAACAACCGTGACTCTGTTCAGAACTCGTTTCTGAATAGGGGAGGGGTTGGACAAGCCCGCAGGGCACGTCAGCCTGTCACATTGGGGTATGCTTTATATATACCACCAGTAAAGATACCGACGGATATTATTGTGACCACATAAGTGATACCATATTACGCAAGACCACTTAAATGTTACCAGAAGGACAAATAATGTTCGTTTTTGGTTACCTCCGGGCATCCACTTCAGAGCAGGATGCCAGCCGGGCAAAAAATGCACTGAAGTCTTTTGCAAACCAGCATGGCCACCGTATCGCGGGCTGGTATATCGATAATGTTTCCGGTACGACAATGAACCGTCCTGAACTGATCAGGCTTCTTGGGGATGCGGAACCTGGTGATGTCATTCTCATTGAGCAGGTCGACAGGCTTACCCGCCTGGATGATGCAGGCTGGGAGACGCTCAGAAAGCAAATCACTGACAAGCAGCTGGCCATCGTCAGTCTTGATCTACCGACCAGCCACCTGGCTCTATCCAGCACAATAAATGATGACTTTACCCGAAGTATGCTTAAGGCCGTAAATGGCATGATGCTGGATATGCTTGCCGCTATTGCCCGAAAAGACTACGAGGACCGGCGACGCCGCCAGGCTGAAGGTATTAGCAAGGCAAAAGCGGAGGGCAGATACCGGGGCAGGGTGGCCGATGTGCATAAACATGAACTGATACGCACTCTGCGCCTGGTTCATGGAAAATCACTTCGCGAAACTGCCCGACTGGCGGGGGTATCTAAAATGACAGTAATTCGCGTCTGCAACAAAGAAGAAGGGTAAAGAAGGGGACCGAACCACCCGGCACAGTCCCCTGAAGGAATGGCAATTCCGTTCACCGCCAATATTAGCTTTTTCCGGGCTGTGATAACATCTCCGGGTCATTTTTCAGAGCCAGGGCCGATGAAGAAGAAAAACAGCACCCCCACTCCTCACGATGCCACGTTCAGGCAGTTCCTGACGCAACCGGATATTGCCCGGGATTTTATGGAGCTGCATCTGCCGGCAGAACTGCGTGCCATCTGCGATCTCAGCACGCTGAAGCTGGAATCCGGCTCGTTCGTTGAGGATGATCTCCGCCAGTATTTCAGCGACATCCTCTACAGCCTGAAAACCACAGCCGGCGACGGATATATTCATGTTCTGGTCGAGCACCAGTCTACGCCAGACAAACATATGGCTTTCCGCCTGATACGCTATGCGGTGGCCGCCATGCAACGCCATCTGGAGGCAGGACATAAAAAACTGCCCCTGGTGATACCGGTGCTGTTCTATACGGGTAAGCGTAGCCCGTATCCGTACTCTACTCGTTGGCTGGATGAATTTGACGCTCCCGAGCTGGCAGGCAAACTCTACAGCAGCGCTTTCCCACTGGTAGACGTTACGATCATTCCGGATGATGAAATCGCTGGCCATCGCAGTATGGCCGCACTAACTTTACTGCAAAAGCATATTCACCAGCGGGACCTGGCAGAACTCGTTGACCAGCTGGCGCCCATCCTGCTGGCCGGATATCTGTCTTCATCACAGGTAATATCGCTGGTACACTACATAGTGCAGGCAGGCGAAACATCGGACGCCGAAGCCTTTGTACGCGAACTGGCACAGCGTGTGCCGCAACACGGAGACGCACTCATGACCATCGCACAACAGCTCGAACAAAAGGGCATTGAGAAGGGGATTCAGCTCGGTGAGCAACGCGGTATTGAAAAAGGCCGCAATGAAGGCAAACAGGAAGGTAAACTCGAAGTTGCCCGTACCATGCTGGAAAACGGTATCGCCCGCAATACCGTCATGAAAATGACCGGACTGTCTGAGGACGACCTGGCGCAGATCCGCCACTAATCCTTTCCTGTTACTCCCTGTCTGGCCATCAGAATAAACTGGTGGGGCAGGGAGGCACCAGAATCAAGCTCCGCCAGCCAGCCACAGCGATTAAACAGCTTAATAACTCCTGCTACGTTTCCCGTCAGACGCGCTGTTAGCGGATTTATCTGTCGACCGCTGCCGTCAAAACGACATCGAAATTGGCCCGTGAGAGATAAATGCTATTGACGCCCGCACTGATCGCCACGGCGTTCCGGTCGGACCATTCCCGATCACTCAGGATACGGTAGTTCCAGTGCATATCTTTTGCTGTTTCCAGCGCATAGGTCAGCCGGAACAGATCGTTCTGTTCAGACAACTCGCCGATGCAGGAACGCCAGACGTAATTGGGGTTTGGGGAGTAGTGTAACCAAAAAGACGGTTAAGCGGTTAAATTGAATGGTCAATAACAGGTAAATCAAGGTGTTGGGATCAACTGCGCCAGTTTTCTCCGCAAACAGACAAAATGAGTATAGTTAATTTGGCTATCGTGAAAGAGGTAGCTAAAAATGGCAATCTGCGATGTAACTTGGCCTGATACTTTTTGGCTACTTAAAATGACCGTTTATGCGCTTTTTTTCCAAAATTGCATATCCCGATAGTACGGGAATGAGAATCACTCTCAGCGTAAAGAGAAATTATTTCTATTTAAGGGAGTGTGATCCTTATCACTTCCTATCAATCAACTCATCATATTTAATGATTAACTTTCTGTTTTTTAGACAAAAAAATAACATATGAAATAATTTATTACATTTAAACATCTATGTTTAAAGAGAATTATTTTCTAAACCCACAACTTCTTTATGTGTTTTTTGGAAAAAGATTCTCTTACTTTTCCATCATAATAACTCCAGTGAATTAATTGAAATACTGGAGTGAGTAATATGTCAGAATTAAAAGATGATGTTTTTCTACAGTGGCTTAAAAAAGAAGTCAGGCCTGCGCTGGGATGTACAGAACCGGTTGCAATAGCATTTGCTGCCGCCACAGCCTGCAAATACCTGAATGAACCCTGCATCAGCATTAAAGGTTTTATTTCTGAAAATCTTTATAAAAACGCAATGGGGGTCACTATTCCTGGCACCAGTTGTACTGGCGTTGCAATAGCAGCTGCGGTGGGTGTGTACGGAGGTGATCCGGATAAAGGACTCGAAACCCTCAGGGGGCTCACGGACGTACAAACGAAACAGGCACAGGAAATGGTCAGCAATGCGCGGGTTAATATTTCCGCTCAGGATACCCCCGACTTTATCCATGTCGACCTTACCGCAACAGGGGCCGTTAACAACTGTCGGGTGGTTATAAAAAAAAGCCATACCCGTATTGAAGAACTTTATATTAATGAAAAGCCAGTGACTCTGGTATCACAAACGGAAGATAAGGACGCTGAAGCTTCTCCGCAAAGTTTTTCTATTGAGGATGCATATAATTTTATAACAACAGTTTCTCTGGAAAAGATTGAGTTTATTCTGGAAGCGGCTCGCCTTAATGCTGCGTTGTCTCAGGAAGGCCAGCAAAGACCTTATGGGCTGAATATCGCAGGTACACTGGCTACCACCGTCAGGCAGGGCCTGATGAGCGATGACCTTCTGTCACGTATACTGATCAACACGGTAGCCGCATCAGATGCCAGGATGGGAGGAGCTGCGGTGACGGCCATGTCTAACTTTGGCTCAGGTAACCAGGGGATCGCGGCAACAATGCCGGTAGTCGTTCTTGCTGATGAGCTGAAAAGCAGTCGGGAAGAACTTATCCGGGCGCTGGCATTATCTCACCTGGTTGCTATTTCTGTTCATGCACGCTACACGCGGCTTTCCGCTCTGTGTGCTGCCTCAACTGCGGCAATGGGGGCCGCTGCAGGAATGGCCTGGCTGTTCACCCGCGATCTGGGTGTGATCCAGGCAACGATCATTAATATGGTCAGCGATGTCAGTGGGATCATCTGCGACGGAGCATCCAATAGTTGTGCCATGAAGGTTTCCACCGCCACGATGAGTGCATTCAGGTCCGTACTTATGGCCCGGCAGGGAATACAGGTCAGCCCTCATGACGGGATTGTGAGTCAGAATGCGGAACAAACGATAGATAATCTGAGCCGGCTGGTTGTTAAAGCCATGCCCGCCACTGACAGGGAAATCATCCACATTATGACGGAAAAGGCCGCACTGACACACAGTTGAGTCCAGGCCCGCAAACCCGTTCAGGAGAAAGATAATGAATAAAAAGGCGATAATTTTAAGAGGGGTGAGCACAGTCATGCCCCTGTGTATTGGCGATTTCCCGTTTTCGTTTATCGTTGGCGCACTCAGCGTAAGCCTGGGAATGAGTGTCTGGCAGAGTACCGCATGGTCATGTATTGTGATTGCCGGTTCAGCACAAATGCTGGCGTTAAATATGCTAAAAACTGGCGCCAGCCTTGGCGTAATTATTTTCACCACCTTTGTGATAAACCTTCGCCATGTTTTATACAGTGCGTCTATGGCCGGAAAAATAAGGGAAGCCCCTTTTTTTAAAAAATGTTTTATGTCCTGGGCCCTTACAGATGAAGTATACGCTACCACTGTCAAAGAAATGGATGAAAACAAAAGCGATAAGTATATTTTCTATTTTTCAGTCATGCTGACTTTCTGGGGATTTTGGGTACTGGCGAATTTCCTGGGAGCAATCATCGGTTCTTCTTTCCCGGATATCCAGAAATATGGCCTCGATTTTGCGATGGTCGCCGCATTTATCGCTATTGTGGTGCCACAGATTAAAAGTCAGGCCTGTACGGTTGCCGCTCTGGTAGCCTCAGTATCCGGAGTATTACTGGTTGTATTGCCCTGGTCCCTGGGGATCGTCGTAGCTTCATTATTGGGCGTACTGGCTGGATTAGCTGTGGATCTGGCAGAGGAAAGAAAGCTTAACGCTGAGAATACAAGTACGGAGCTTATGCTCGCAAATAAGGAGGCCGGACATGAGTAACAGCTATTTTTTAGCACTGACGTTGGGAATGGCAGCAGTAACATTTCTGATCCGGTTTTCCTTTATCGGAATAGCCGGAAAGCTGGATATGAGTGAACGCGTGAAAAAGACGCTTCGCTTTGTTCCCGTAGCAGTTCTACCCGCAATAATTACCGTTCAGATACTGGGTGTTAATTCACATATGGAGTTTGATCTTCACAACCCCAAGGTAATTGCAGCGATTATCTGCACGTTGATTAGCTTCAGGTTTGGGCTGGTGTGGGTTGTTATCAGCGGGGTCGGCTCGCTGGTTCTGTTAAACACCTTTATGTAACTGCAGAGAGATATAGTGTAATGACTGTTATCAATACAAAAAATGCCCCTGCGGCGATTGGCCCTTACGTTCAGGGCGTGAACACGGGAAAAATGGTTATGACCTCCGGGCAGCTACCGATTGATCCTCTTACCGGCATGATGTCAGCCGCGATAGAAGTTCAGACATTTCAGTCCCTGGAGAATGTCAGAGCCATAGTGGAAGCTGCCGGACTCACTGTTGCGAACATCATTAAAACCACGGTATTTGTGAAAGACCTGAATGATTTTTCCGCTGTGAACGTTGTTTATGAAGCTTTCTTTACGAAGTACGGAGCACCTTTTCCGGCACGCTCCTGTATCGAAGTCGCGCGGTTGCCCAGGGATGCAAAGATAGAAATTGAGGCGATCGCTGTAGCGTAATCACCGGCTGACAGCAGTCCTGTGGGCTGCTGTATTTATAACTCTTTGATTAACAGATAAATGACCATTTAAATTGACTGCTTAACGGCGTTTACTGTTCCGTTACTCCCCAAACCCCTTTAATCTGGCGTAAGCCAACAACAATTGATAGCGGGTCGGAGGGCTTCAATTACAGGCAGTTACGGTTAATCACTTTTTGCTGTACCAGGGTATGAAAAGTCTCAGGGTCCCCCCCCAGAATACGCCATCAACAAGTCCCGTCACACCGCCAAACAACATACAAAAACTTGCGGATGACCGTAATCCCGGCTGCAGATAAATGGCTGAGGTAAGTATAAACTTCATGCAAAAAGTAATCACAATCAGCCCCAGGGTCAGCGGCGTCCCGGCCCTGATAATCATGCCCGGATTATCTGAATTTCTCAGCGGTGGCTGTGAGCGCCACAACCTGTATCCAAGAGCGGTACCTGCGAGCAGTCCAACTGCCATCATTGTAAGGCTTGCGCCAGCAAGTGCTGTTTCAGTGATAACACCATATGTCCCCCAGACAAGAAAAATCACCGGGAGAAAAAACAACCGCCCGGTTGTCATCTCCCGGTCATAAAGAGCAGCAAAGCCGCGTCGCAGTAAAAAAGCCAGCAGGATCCATACCCAGACGGGTGTGTTTCGTAAAAAGTCTGCAATATCCATAATTTTTCCCAGTTTCGAAAGTTAATCTTTTTCAGTACAGGTGAATCGGCACAGGATTACTTTTCGGTGGTATTGTTATTCGATCTTTTATTTCCTGACCGAAGAATTTTCTGCAACCTGCGTTGTTGCCATAAGGCGATTTTTCCTCGCATGATAAACACGCGTATCCCCCTGAATATAACAAGTCCTCCCCATATAACAGCTACCACAATGGACCAGTAACTTTCCGGGGTAAACAGATAGTTAATTATCGTTAATGCTGTACATACCAGAACAGCAGTAGCCAGAACTCGATAAAACCGGGTTTCCTGCGCTACCTGAATTCTGGCTTCGCTGATGTGTTCATCAAGAGCCTGACTGGCAACGTAAGTTTCTTCCGTGAGATCAGAAACATTTACACCAAAGGCTGAAGCAATCGCACTGATTGTTTCCAGACTCGGCTTCTGGTCTTTTTCAGTTCGCTGCACGGTCCTTACAGAAAGAGAGGCGACTTCAGCCAGTTGTTCCTGTGACCATGCCTTTCTCAGACGATATGCTTTCACCTTTTCAGCGACAGTCATCATTGTTCCCGTTATCTGCAATACCTGCGATGATACTTGCATATCAGTCCGGCACCGTATACGACACCACCATGACAGCAAGGCGACACGCCAGTGACATCAGGTCGGAACGCGGCATATGCCGGGCCTGGTTAAGGACCAGCGGATAGAGTTATACCTGACGCTGGCAATGGAAACAGGATACCAGACACCGATAACCGCCACACCGTCAGAGTCGGAGCTTTCATCCAACCTTAGACTGGCCCCATGAATCTCCAAACAGTTGGTATCACTTAAATTAGTGATAGTCTTAATACTAGTTTTTAGACTAGTCGTTGGAGTCCGGATGATTGATGTTCTAGGTCCAGAGAAGCGCAGACGGCGCAGCGTTCAGGAAAAAATCGCCATTGTTCAGCAGAGCTTTGAGCCCGGAATGACCGTGTCGCTGGTCGCCCGTCAGCATGGCGTTGCTGCCAGTCAGCTGTTCCTGTGGCGTAAGCAATATCAGGAAGGCAGTCTCACTGCTGTTGCCGCTGGTGAACAGGTTGTACCCGCGTCGGAGCTGGCATCTGCAATGAAGCAAATTAAAGAGTTACAGCGCCTGCTGGGCAAAAAAACCATGGAAAACGAGCTGCTGAAAGAAGCCGTTGAATATGGCCGACAAAAAAAGTGGATAGCGCACGTGCCCTTGTTGCCGGAGGATGGCGAATAAGCCTTGTCAGTCGTTGCCTCCGGGTCTCACGTGCGCAACTGCATGCCATGGCCCGTCGGTCGAAGGGTTGGCAGGATCGTCGGTGCAAGCGCAAGCCTGATGATACTGAAGCGCTGGCTCGTATCCATACAGTTATCGGCGATCTGCCCACCTATGGTTATCGTCGGGTATGGGCACTGCTGCGCAGACAATCAGAAACTGACGACATGGCGGTGATCAATGCCAAACGCGTATACCGCATCATGCGTCAGAATGCGCTGCTGCTTGAGCGTAAACCGGCAATACCGCCCTCGAAGCGGGCGCATACAGGGAAAGTGGCCGTTGGAGAAAGTAACCAGCGGTGGTGCTCTGACGGCTTCGAGTTCAGCTGTGATAACGGTGAAAAACTACGGGTCACGTTCGCGCTGGACTGTTGCGATCGCGAGGCACTTCACTGGGCGGCCAGTACCGGTGGGTATGGCAGTGAAACCGTGCAGGACGTCATGCTGGGTGCAGTAGAGCATCGCTTCGGTAACAGGCTGCCGACATCCCCCGTTGAGTGGCTGACAGACAACGGTTCAGCCTACCGTTCTCATCAGACGCGTCAGTTCGCCAGAATGGTAGGACTGGAGCCAAAACATACGGCGGTACGTAGCCCGGAAAGCAACGGAATGGCGGAGAGCTTCGTGAAAACGATGAAGCGCGACTACATCAGCATCATGCCAAAACCTGACGGGTTAACAGCGGCAAAGAACCTTGCGGAGGCCTTCGAACATTACAACGAATGGCATCCGCACAGTGCACTGGGATATCGTTCGCCACGGGAATATCTGCGGCGGCGAACCAGTAATGGGTTAAGCGATAAAAAGTGTCTGGAAATATAGGGGCCAATCCAAACCTGCGCGGCTGAGCTGCATGACAGAATGCTGACGGTTGGTTTGCAAATATGACGATGTCTGTTTGCAGTTATTGTGGGTCCGGCGAAATGGATTGCGAGCCGGGCAGGATAAATGCGAGCCCATTGTCACTTAATGTGAGTCGGCGGTGTTTTTCATTTGCAGTTAATGTGAGCCGAAATATGCGCTGATTGCGAGTCGGAGGGATTTCGATTGCGAGCCGCTACACATAGTAATTATGACGCCCAGCATAACTGTCTGTGCACAACCCTGCGTCTGTCACCCGAATGATTTCCCCTGACGTTATCATTTACAGACTTATAATACGCAAGCATATAGCCACTCCATTAAATTACCGGAGAGCCGTTTCCGGTAGATCCGACTTTCTGTCTTATAACAACTTTCCGGAAGTGTACCACGGTCATGGAATAAGCAAAGCGACAATATCAGCCGCTGGGCAGCAGGTCACGCTCAGGGTGGGAAATACAACATATAGTGTCAAAAGCAGCCAACTAAGACACTACATGTTGTGTGGAGGGGCCGGTGACGATCGGGAGATCCGGAACTGACAAAACTGCCCCGCATACCGGATGATCAGGCCTGGGTTACCCTGTTAAAGCAGGCCGCTGCCGGTTCATTACGCGATCGCCTGATGCTGACACTGGCTTATTATGGCGCACTGCGGCGGGCTGAAGTGAGACAAGTTGGCCGCTTATTGCTATTAATATTCTGATTATTGATATTTCCATTCCGTTCGTAGTGTTAATTTTTCGTCAAGCTAAACATTGAAAAGGCCTCCTTGATACGGCTTTAAAAGGAATCAATGACTTATGCAATTAACCGAATCGGATCGGGCATACCTTGCCGGCGCGGCCGGGCCCGGTGTGCAAAAGTGCATGCAGGTGCTCGTCAACTTCTCGAAAGCCTTTGGTGCGCCGAAGCTGGTCAACATCGGCAGCGCGCACGTTATTCCCAATATACCCTTGGGGCTACTGGAAACCCTGACGGAGGGGGTGAAGACGCTGCCGGTGATGACAACTTTGCATCCCCATATGTCCGCACTTTGCCCTAATGCTTGGCCGGAGATGGGCATCGATACGCAGTATGCGCAGGCGAAACTGCCCGATGTGAAACGCCGCGCGGCCCTGTTTGCGGAGAAAGGATTTAACCAAACCTACACCTGTTACCCGGCAATGGTGGGCAGCCTGCCGAAAAAAGGGGACTACGTTTCTTGGATCGGTTCCGGGGGCCAAGTGTTGGTGAATTCGACGATTGGTGCGCGCTGCAATCGAGACGGGGCGCTGCTTACCCTGGCGGCGGCTATCACGGGGCGTTCGCCTTATTATGGGCTGTTCCTGGACTGCAACCGGCTAGCGGAGATTTTGGTCTCGTTTGACGGTCTTGATGCTAATCGGCTCTCAAAAACCGAGCTCAGCGCGATAGGTTATTATCTGGGAGCGCAAGCCAAATCGCACAATATTGCGATCGACGGCATCGATCCTGAGCTCGGCATGGACTATCTGAGGCAGATTATGATCCCGCTGACGGTCACGGGGGCGGTGGGGGTTTGTCATGTTCTCGGAGTCACGCCGGAAGCAGGCACGCTGAAAGAAGCGTTTGGCGGGCGCCGTCCGGTGAAAAAGATCTCGGTCGATCGCGAGATCCTGCGCCGTTCGCTGGCGCTGTATGCGCCGCAAAGCGGGGCGGGGGAGGGCTTGTTGTCGCCGCTGGCTGACGTGACGGCGCAACGGGATGTCGCTCCGACCGATATGGTGGTGCTGGGTTGCCCGCACCTTAGCATTCAGGAGATTCGTTTACTCGCCGGTTTGCTGACGGGGCGGAAGATCCCGAAGCACAAGCATTTATGGATTGGATTGGCGCATCAGCAATACTCGCTCGCCAGGGAAATGGGCTACGTTGCGACCATCGAACGCGCGGGCGGCGTTATGGCCAGCGTCTGTATGTCTACCATTCCCGACTCTCCCATTCCGGCGCAGGTGAACTCCGTAATGACGTCTTCGATGAAAGCTGCTCACTACATCTCGCAATTGAACCAGAAACGCCTCTCCGTGGGTGTCGCAGATATAGAATGCTGCATTCGGTCATTGCTCGACTCAACCGCCGATACACTGCAGGTGACTACATGAAATTACTGGCCAGATCACTGAACCCAGGGGACGTAGTCGCCGAGGTGTTTCTCGTCGAACAGGCGTTTTCGTTTATCGGCGACTTTGACCCTCAAACCGGGGCGCTGCTGATCCCGCATCATCCGCGCTATGGCGAGTCGCTGGCGGGAAAGGCGCTAGTGTGTCCGGGGGGCAAGGGGGGAACCATGGCGCCGTTTTTAATTTACGAGGCGTTTCAACTGGGTAATGCCCCGGCGGCGATTATATGCAATCACGCAGATCCGATTCTATTTGAGTCGGCGATGGCGATAGATATCCCCATTTTTGACTGCTTCGACGGGGACGTATTGGCGCTTTTCAAGCACGGCCAACAGGTGGTGATTAACGGCGAGGACATTGCCATCGAGACGTATTAGATAGCTATAGCGGCTCGCAATCGAAATGGCACTGTTGCAAAGTTCGCGATGAGGTAAACTTTTATCTGATTGAAAGGCCTTAGATGTCAAAGACTCTGCTCACCAGACGCATCTCGCCCAGGGGATTGCCATAATAAAATGCTGAGGCCTGACCTTTGCGTAGTGCACGCATCACCTCAATACCTTTAATTGTGGCGTAAGCCGTCTTCATGGATTTAAATCCCAGTGTGGCGCCGATTATCCTTTTCAGCTTGCCGTGGTCGCATTCAATTACGTTATTCCTGTACTTAATCTGTCGGTGTTCAACGTCAGGCGGGCACCGGCCTTCACGTTTAAGCAGAGCGAGGGCACGGCCATAGGTGGGTGCTTTATCCGTGTTGATGAATCGCGGGATCTGCCACTTATTCACGTTGTTGAGGATTTTACCCAGGAACCGGTAGGCGGCTTTGCTGTTACGCCGTGGTGAAAGATAAAAATCGATGGTGAGTCCCCTGCTGTCGACGGCCCGGTAAAGATAAGCCCAGCGGCCACTGACCTTTACATACGTTTCGTCAATGTGCCACGGGTTGAGATCGGAAGGGTTACGCCAGTACCAGCGCAGTCGTTTTTCCATTTCAGGCGCATAACGCTGAACCCAGCGATAAATCGTGGAGTGATCGACATTCACACCACGTTCGGCCAGCATCTCCTGCAGCTCACGGTAGCTGATGCCGTATTTGCAGTACCAGCGTACCGCCCACAGTATGATGTCACGCTGAAAATGCCGGCCTTTAAATGGGTTCATGTGCTGCTCCGTCAGCAAAAGGTGGCGATAAGTTTACCATCTCCGGATTTTTGCAACAGTGCCTTTCATTTGCAGTTAATGTGAGCCGAAATATGCGCTGATTGCGAGTCGGAGGGATTTCGATTGCGAGCCGCTACAGATAGCGGATATATAAACACCGGTGCACAAGACAAGGGGCCGGTGTTTATAGGTTATCAATCGGTCTCAGCCTGCATTTTCAGCCAAAAACGTTCCTGGCAACGATTATAGAACTGCTTTTTTTGTGGTGAAATGGCGTATCCGCCGTCGTGCTGTACTTCATAACTGATCCAGCACTCACGGCAAACATCATCCGCCTGGAAGGTATCGGATTCCATTCTATATAAGACCTGAACGCCATTATTAAACACGTAAAGGATCTCTCGCTCTTCAATCATGTTTTCTCCCTCGGAAAAGCGCTCAAAGGTTTTCGTCTCATTGATCGTTTTCACCGGTGACGGCAGCATGTGGATAGCGCAAAGGTAGGTGTAAAGCCGATGCATGGCAATCTGTCCAAAACTCGCGGCGGGCGGAAATACGCAGTACAAGAGTAAAGCAAATGCCTGCCGATGAAAAGGTGAGGCATCGGCGTACGGCCTTAGCTTGGCGGACTTTGGCAATTAACTGGCGTATTTCATATATTTCGATATTCAGGCGGGTTGCTACTATTTTCATCCCGAAAACATCAGGGTAAACAATGATAATGATGAGCAACGAGTTGACTGATACTGTTTTTGATCCGCGCGGCGAGAATCGCTTTTACGAATTAGAGTTGGCACCCCGCCCCAGCCTGCAGGCATTACGGGATGGCAAGGTCCTTTTTTTTGACAATACCAAGCTGGACTTCTGTCATTACCACGAAATATTCACCCGTCTAGAAACGGTATTGAATGAACACGGCATTCATCACATCGAACATGTTCGCCAGTCCGTGCGCGGCACCATGACGGAACAGATCCGCACGCTGGCTGACCAATTGGCGCAAAAAGGGGTTCAGGCCGCGGTAGTGGCGTTAGCCGACATGGGAACTTCGGTGATGACCACCATCCTCGCCATTGAGCTGGAGAAAAGGGGCATCGCCACATTATTGATCGCCTCGCCCCCTGGGGACAACCTAGCCGAACACGTGGCGCATTATCGGGCGGGGCAACTGTGTATTTGCCGTCTCGACATCTATCAGGCAAGCTCCGTTAGCGATATCCGACGTCAGGTTGACTCTCAGCGCGCTTACGTGCTGGAGGCGCTCACTTGTACCGACAATATCCAGGCCGCTGCTGCGCTTCATCCGAAAATGGATCTTGACCGAAGTCATTCCGGGGTAGAAATGATGTCTTACTCCGACCTGGACGCGTTAATGGCGGAGTATGAACGCCAGTCTATCGGTGATGGTTTACCTGTGATCCCGCCGACGCCGGCGCGTTTTGCCGCCATGCTGGCATACTGCCCTGAGCCGTTGGATACCGTGCTGATCCCGGAAGCGGGCCCCTCGGGTAAAGACATTCGGGTGCGGGATGTGGTCATCAACAGCATCTTGGCCGGCTGCAAACCCGAATTTTTGCCTATTGTGACGGCGACAATCCGCGCTATGGCCGATCCCGCGTTCAACTTTCAGCAATCCATCACCACCTCGTACAACGGTGGCAATCTGGTGCTGGTTAGCGGCCCGATCGCCGGCGAACTGGGGATCAGCTCCGGTCAAGGCTGCATGGGGCCGGGATTTCGCGCCAACGCCACCATTGGCCGCGCGGTTAACCTAACAATCCTCAATGTGTGCCGCGCTTATCCGGGCAAGGCGGACCTGGGCTGCCTCGGCTCACCGGTTGAATTTACTTACTGTTTCGCAGAAAGCCTGAGCCATAGTCTGTGGCCAACATTGAACGAAGAGCGATTCGGGCCTGAGACCACCTGCGTGTACCTGATGAAGGCGGAACCTCCGACCGACGTGGTCGATTTTCTAAGTCAAACGGCGGACAGCCTGCTTGGCGTAATTGTTGACAGCGCCACCCATCTGGGGCGTATGAATGCGTACATTCCGGGGCGGATTTTGATTGTTCTTACGCCCGATCACGCCCATATGCTGAATAACGCGGGCTGGAGTAAGAGTGCGCTGAGGGAATACTTGCACGAACATATCCATAACCCGCTTAGCGCCGTGCAGGACAGAGGACTGGTTCCCGTGAGGCCGGCCCAATTTGTCGGCCGTGATCCGATGCCTGCCACGCGAAACGCCCAAGATATCGATCTGGTTGTCGCCGGAGGGCGGGGGGGGCACTCCGCCATTTTAGCGAGCTGGGGCCTCTACTGCGATGCGGTGCTGACACCGCTGACGCTGACCAACGGGCAACTCGCACGCACCATTGAAGACTTCCAGACCACGCCGTTAACCTCAAGGAATCATTAAAAATGCCGAACATTATAGATATACGCGCTCGCGAAGTGTTTGACTCTCGGGCGGACATTACGCTTGAGGTTGAAGTGGTACTGGACAGCGGAAAACGCGGTCGCTGCATCATCCCGACTGGCTGCTCCAAAGGCAAACATGAGGCGATCGAAGTGCGCGACAACGATCCCCGGCGCTTCAACGGTCAGGGGGTTCTTCGGGCGATGGAGATCGTGCATGGGGTGATTAAACCGCGGCTGTGCGGCATGTCTTCTTATGCGCAAGAAGAGATCGACCGCATGTTGATTGAGCTGGACGGCACCGCCAACAAAAGCCGACTGGGAGCCAATGCTATCCTGGGCGTGTCGCTGGCGGTGGCAAGCGCTGCGGCAATGCACAGCAACCTGTCGCTGTGCGATTACGTCAGCCACGGTAGGGAAAAATTTATGCCGCAGCCCATTTTTTCCATGCTGTCGGGCGGTATGCATGGCGACGGCAACTGTGATTTCCAAGATTATCAAGTGATCGCGCTCAAGGCTCCCGACCTTGCAGCGGCGTTGCAGGTCGGCAAAAACGTGCACATGACTTTGAAATCCATACTGACGGAGCGCGGGATAAGTACCGGCGTTTCGGGGACAGGTGGGTTCCTGCCACCGCTGAGTTCCAATGAGCAGGGGTTGGCACTGCTGCTGGAAGCCATTGGCAAAGCGGGTTATGAAGCAGGTGTGGAAGTTGGGTTAAGCATGGATATAGCAGCTGAGATGTTTTTTAGCGACGGCCGTTATCACTTGGCGGCGGAAGGGCGAACGCTGACGACAGCGGCCTTTATCGATCATCTGGTATCGCTTTGCGAACGCTATCCGATCGTACTGATGGAAGATCCGTTGGGAGAAGATGACTTCGAAGGCTGGATCGAGCTGACTCAGCGGCTGGGCGACAAAATAGAGCTGGTGGGTGACGATCTGTTCACGACCAATCTAGCGCGCTTTGAACAGGGCATCGCCATGAAGATGGCCAATTCCATTTTGGTGAAGCCGAATCAAGTCGGCACGCTGAGTGAAACCGTGAGCCTGGTGGCCTCGGCCAGGGCAGCTGGATATGGCATCGTGTTCTCACGACGTTCCGGTGAAACCGAGGACACCAGCATCGCCGATTTGGCGATAGCGCTGAATGGCACCAAGGTGAAGTTCGGCTCTCTGGCGCGTACCGAGGCGATGGCCAAGTACAACCAGCTGCTGCGGTTGCAGGATGCGCTCGCCAATGCGCAACCAGACTGACTTCGTCTATCATCCTTATGGCCTCCCACGTCATCGGGGGCAGGCTTATTCTCGAGAACCGTACCATGAAGCCGCTCTCTCCCTTCGTTCAGGGCAACAAAGACGCCTTGCCCCTGTTGCTTGGCTTACTGCCCTTCGCCGTGCTCACCGGCGTCAGCGCTATTCAGACGGGTATGACGCCCTGGGTTGCCCAGCTGTCGTCTTTGTTGCTGATGTCCGGGGCTTCGCAAATTGCCGCGGCCACGCTGATGACGGTTGGCGCCGCGCCTTTAGTGGTGATCGTCACGCACATTGCGATCAATTTTCGCTATGCCATCTACAGCGCCGGGCTGTCTCAGCTAAAGCTCCAGTTCAGCCCGCTGACCAAGCTAGCAGCGGCGCAAGTGTTGATCGATCAGACTTACGTGCTGACTTTTTTGCGCTGCCAGGTCCAGCCGCTGAATGCGAAAGAAAGAACGCAGTATTACTTCGGCACTGCGCTGCCGATGTGGCTGGTGTGGCAAACGGGGACGGCTGCGGGGATACTCGCTGGCCCGCTTATTCCCGCTGATTGGCATTTGGAATTCGCCATTACCCTGTGCTTTATTTCCCTGCTGGTGCCTATGCTGAAAAACGGCCCGATAGTGGTGGCGGCCACGGTTGCCGGGGTGCTTTCCGGCCTTACCTGCGGATGGCCCTATAATCTGGGATTCTTATTTTCGATGGTTACGGGCGTATTGGTCGGCGGTCTGTATCACAAGGTCAGAGGGCCTCAACGCAGCGGGGAGCTGTCATGAGCGAGACGACTATTTTATGGGTATTGGTCATCAGTACACTGGCCACGTTTTTTCTGCGTTATTCCTTTCTTTGGCTCCACGACCGTTTGCCGTTTCCCGAGCGGGTGGGCGAATGGCTGAAGCTGATCCCGGCCACTGCCATCGTGTCTCTGATCGTGCCGACCCTGATCGATTCACCCTCGGCGTTGACTGCCGTAGGCGCGCCGAAACTGTGCGCGGCGATCGTGGCGACGCTGGTGATGTGGAAAACGCGCAACGCCACCTTAATGCTGTTGCTCGGTATGGCGACGTTTTGGCTGATTCGCGTAATTGGTTGACTACGACCTGCGCACGCTGGGCTTGTACAATTGGTCGCGGTATTTTTTCGGCGTGACGTTCAGGTGGTGTTTGAAAAAGGAGATGAAAGCGCTGGTGGTGGAGAACTCGAGATAGTGAGCGATCTCTGTGATCGGTTTATCGGTGGTCAGTAACTCCAGGGCCAGCTTCAAACGCACCTGTTGGCGCCACTGCTGATAACACATGCCTGTTCCCTGAACAAAAAGGCGATGGATGGTGCGCTCGGAAGCGCCGCAACGGGACGCCAGCTCATTCAATCGCGGCACCATTTCACCATTCAAATGGTAACACTGCAGGTAATTACGCACCCGGGAATCGTCCGGCAATGCCGGCCAGTCGGGGGAATGGGCAGCGCCCCGGATTTTGTCTATGAGCAGAGATTGCAGGTGGAACTCGGTTCCCATCATCCAGTTGGTTTGGAAAGGGGAACGGCACATAGTTTCGATAACCTCTTCTACCAAGGGGGGGATGGTATAGACCTCGACGCTTTTCGACAACGAAGCGAAGCGCTGTTGGTCGAGATAGACGGCGCGAAAATCAACGTTGTCGCGGAGTATCACATTGTGGGCAACTCCCCCTGGTATCCAGAGCAACTGATGTGGTAACACAGAGCAAATGCGCGTTTCCAGCATGACGATAGCGGCGCCCGATTTGACGTAGACCAGTTGGCCTTTGGCATGCGAATGCATTCTTGAGCGTAACGAGTGTTCTTTATCATGTGAGAAAGATGCATAAATCGACACGATGGGCGTATCAATAGCATCGGGGTCAAAATATTCATTGAGCAGATCTGAATTGACGAAAATGGATTCGGTGATTTCTGGCATGGCATCATGACTCATAAAATATGTGGTTATAGAATTTCAATCCTCCCGGCCCAAACCAAATAGGAGAGCATGAAAAAGCGGGGGGCAGTCGTAATCTATGCTGCCATCGCTGATACCTTTCCGTCACTTTGTTCGTCCATCGAGAACCCCGGATACCAGCAGGCAAATTTATCCTGCAGCTCGTTATTCAGAACAGCGGTTCGGGTCTGTAACAAATAATGCGCACCTTTTCTGCTCCACTGCATCTGCTGTTTTTTCGCCATTCTTCTGGCGATCACTTCATTAATCGTTGATTCAACAAACGCCGTTGAAACCGGCTCCCCGTACCGGTACATTTCACCGTAGTTTGGGATCATCATCTGATTGTTCCGGATGTAGGTATACATTTCATCCAGATGTTTTTGCAGGGATTTCAGGCCCGCATAGCTGAGCTCAGGGTCATCGCAGTACATGCCGCAGTCATCAATATATTCCAGTGCTGCGGCAACATTACCATGCCAGAGGTATCGTTTACTGCTTTCCAGAAGTGCCGAAATCTTACTGCCCGTCTCTGGATCTGATGCCTGCACCCCCTTTGCATATTGCATGAGCACCGTCAGCCGCATCGTAATATGAAACCAGTCAAGCACATGAATTGACTCAGGATACATACCGAACTGCAGTTCCCTCAGGTTATCCGCGCCGTCGGACAGAAAGAATATCTGCTGGTTGGCCTGCATTCCCTGGGCAGACAGGTGCGCCATGAGCCTGCGTTCCGGGTGACAGTCATCTTTCTGGACAAAACCGAAACGGCGCGTGTCTATTGGCGCCCCGATTGAAAAAGATTTACCGGCAATAATTTCAAAATTACGCTTTTTGTCATCCCGGTCGCGAACATAACCACCATCAATACCCACCACAAGCGGTTTCCCCGGTCTGGGCAGGTTACCCCAGTCGCGGGGGCAGCCGGAAAGAAAACCAGAATGCGATTCCGCCTCAGCATCAAGACGCTGTGCCACCTGGCATAAATGATTCCTCACCGTTGAGGCATTCAGGCTGTTCCCCACCGGCAGAACATCCTTCAGCAGGCGGGTCGTCATTTCATACGAGATCATGGACGCCCAGCGAGTTTCTATATATTTCAGTGAAGGATGGGTGTGATCACCAGCCCAGTCACTGACCAGACTGACGGTTTTTGACGCACTCTCCTCGCAACAGCATCGATACACCCGAAGCCCCGATACAGGAATAACGCCAAACAGTGTCCGGTACTGCATTTTCTGCCGACCTTTGATCCGACGCGCAGCGAGGCAGCGAGGGCACTGGATATGGTTGTGAGTATATTCGTCGGCCTGCAACTGAACCACCGACTGCTGGACTGTGTTCAGCAACTGCTTCGATTCTGAAACCGATAATCCGATGTCGTTCCTGGCATCCCCTGACTTCTGTAATGTCATCAGTTCTTCCGTTCGACTCAAGCCTGATTCATCGGTTATAACTATCTGGATCGTTAGTTGCATCATTGCCTCCTGCGGTGGTGGGTGATTATCTCCTGGCTACTGGTTGTTCATCTGGTTGCGAAGCTTATAGTATGTGGAGACGCCAAGACCCGCATGGTCGCAGGCGATCCTGAGTCTGACGCCCCTACTTCTGAGCGAATCAATTTCCTGGACCTTTTTGATATCGGCACAGGGCCGCCCGGTTTTTTCTCCCCGCGCTTTCTTCGCAGCAATGCCGTCGGCCTGCCTTTCCTTCAGTAAGGCACGTTCAAACTGGCTGAATGCTGACATCATGTGCAGCTGCAGTTCCTGCATCGGATTGTTTGTACCGGCACTGAATGTGAGTTGCTCCTTCAGAAAAATAAGAGTAACGCCCTGATCACGAAGCCGGGTTGTGACAGCGCACATATCCGACATATTCCGGCAAAGGCGATCGATGGAATGGACAAGAAGCGTATCGCCGGAGCGTAATTGCCCAAGGAGTTCCTGTAATCCTGGCCGGTTTGTATCTTTCGCGCTGGCATGTTCAACACAAATTTTATCTGGCTGAAAGCCGGCTTTTGACAACGCCTCTTCCTGACGTGCCGTATTTTGATCGGCCGAGCTCACCCTGATGTAGGCATATTGCACGTAAAACCTCCGGAAGGTCTTTAAATGTTAAAGAGATTTGAAGAATAATCCATAAACACCGATTTAGGGAGGTTTATAGACAAATTACCGGGGATCTGCGATACATGTTAAAAACGTATACCTTTATAGACATCCGTCAGCGACGACGACCCAGCCAAATCACTTCAGGCTCCAGCACCGGAGATGCAAGGTTGAGCCTACTCAGTTGCCGGTTGATTTTGTGGCGGTTGAACCGGACAGCATCCAGGTCGTCAGCAAAAGGGCGGATCTCGCCGACCGTTGTTTCATCATCCGCATTAACGATAGCTTCAAGAAACGCTAGGGTTTTATCGAACTCATCTGCAGCTGTGGCTCCGGGCATCCCATGACCGCTGATGCAAAATGGCGTTTTCAGTGCTGAATTTTCATAAATGGCCTCAACACGAATGTCATGAAGCCAGTGCTCAAAGAAATTGTATTCATAGGTAAAGCGATCGCCAGCATCAAAAGCAAAATCATCAATCACGACCCGGAACGGATTATCGACAAAACCGATGCCTCCTTCGTAGGAGATACCGTAATCTTTGCCATAAATGTGAAATTGATGGAGATGGTCGCTCCCCCAACCCTGCACGATCTGGAAAATGAAGTGAAGGGCGGCCAGTGACGTGTCGGCAGCAATTCTCAGCCGACGCCAAACCATCGGACTGACTCCACGAACTGCTATTTTGATGACGTAGATCTTCATAGTCAGCAGGTATTGTTATGAAGTGGTGGTGGGTATTTTAACCCCTGAAGAGACCCCATTCGATGACTGCCCCAAGGTTTTTCATGCTCTCCAGTTGGGCAGGTTTTACACGGGACGGCCTGGAAGCCTGGGGGAAGGGAAAGCGGGTTATCTGCGTTAGTGGCTATGACCTTGTTCTAATGCTGAAAAATAACATAAGCTTCAGGATACTAATGGAAGAAAAAATTCGCCGAGCGGCTGAAACCGGAAATTTATACGTTAAGATCGACGAAATTTATCCGGATATCATTAAATAAGGGGTTTGATGCTCAGCGTAACGATTTCACACTATTGGACACTTATCGTGAGTTTTCGCTCGACTAACATCAGCCCCCTAAGGTATGAAGCAATTGATAAGGTAAGCCTGTGCCGTAAACAAGCTTACCACTTACTTTTATATATCTTCAGCGTCGTAGTATTCAGCCTGTTCAGTATCAGATACTACATTGGTAATTTCAAAATCATCATCAATGAAGATCCATTTTTCATCACGCCATAACAAACTTATGTTGGCATCGACTTCAAATTCAGAACCTGAGTAGGCATGGTCTGGCAACTGATCCCCTTGATAGAGGAAAGAAACCTTCAAGTTTAAAATTCCTTTATTTTCATCATAATGTGTTTCTGTCACAGTCAGGTCTTCCACAGTGAAGTCATTTGCATTTGTGGAGGCGATCTCGCCTGAAAGTTCGTGCTCTACTGCCATTTCAAATGCAGTATAGGGACCATCAGTATAAGTATCGTAGTAGTTATGGATTACATCCGCGAAATCAGAATCACCAAATGCAGCCATCAACAAACGAGGTTCCAGCGGTGCGTATTTTGCTACCCTGGTAAGTTCATGATAGTTTGAAAAACTTGACTGCTTGGCGATGATCTCTAACGCCTGACTGTGCGTGAGTACAGAACTGGCACGCGCCATCTTTTTGGCTTTAGTGCTGATGATTTTGAGACAAGAATAATGTGACATGGCCGTTCTCCAAATTTTAGACGCTTTTGGAAACCGATAGCCTGCTAACCGGACTCCGCGCGTCACAAATGTGGGCGAGCCAAGTATTGTGTGGGTAGAACCTAAAACTGATGGGCTATTGCTTTGCGAGACAGGCGCCAGGTGACCATCACCACCTCCCGCTATGATGGCAAAATCGTCTTGTTAAGTCAAACCAGACAATATTTTGCAGAATGCAGAAAGAGAAAAGCCACCCATAGGGTGGCTTTTCCGGTACTAACTTTGGCGCTCAGGTCCGAAGAAATCTGAGCCTTGATGGAAAAATAGTATGCTATTTTGACGTATACGTCAACCGTAATAAGATGGAGCAAAATAGCGGAGCCGTGTATGAATCTGGAAGACTACATCTCAGAAGAGCGTCTGAAAATCTATGAAAGCATTCTGAAGCTTAAAAAAGAAGAAACAATAGACGCGTATAACTGGAACAAAGCATTAAGCAGCGCCATGCACCCCCTCATGCACTGCCTTGAGGTCACACTAAGGAACAGTATTGACTATAGCATACGTCATACCCCACCTCCTGGAGCTGCTCCGGCAGGTGCTCCGGCACTGTATCGGACAGACAAAAACTGGATTTTTGACCTGTTTCGTTACCTGGGCGATAAACAATTCATCAGGCAGAATAAGCGCTATAAATTCGATTCGAACGGGCAAATACAGTATCTGGCAAATGGTTTTCCGGCGTATAAAACGACAACCTGGGAAGAGAAGACTATCAGGAAGGTATCCAAACGTATAACAGATGCTGGTAAGCAGGTAACAGCTGAGCGTGTTATATCAGGGCTCGATTTTGGCTTTTGGACAAACTTACTGACAAGCTCGTATGAAGACCCACGCACTAGAACATTACTATGGCCAAATCTTTTGACCGAGGTGTTTCCCGGTGCTCCCGCTGGCACTAAGCGGCATACACTTGAGAATAAATTCAACCAGATAAGGGAGCTACGGAACAGACTCTCACATCACGAGGCTATCTGGAAGTTCCAATATGAAGATCCTCGTACTGGAAAACCAGATTACAACAATCCCGTGTTTGGTCTAAATGCATCGCTCATTTTGCTGTCAAAAAACTATGACAACATGCTGGAGTTACTTAAATGGTTAAGCCCGGACAGGTATGAGTCATTTTTGGATAATGGACATGATTCCCGCTTTAGAATTCTATGTACAAAAGAAGGGTTATACAGCTTTGTCCGCCCAACAAAAATATTAGACTCGTTAGATATTGGCCAGAACCGACAGTTGCTCAAGCTACTTAAAAACCTGAAAAAGAACAAAGCGTATAGACTGATGGACAGGAAAAAACTGGTAGCCATAATCGGGCAGGATTATATACACCGCTAACTCAAAATCAGACAGCTCTGGATACAGAGGTCGTCTAAACCTCCCTTCCAGGCTCTCCCTGTCTGGCTATAAAAGTAAACAGGTGGGACAGGGAGGCATCCCCTTCGGGCTCTGCCAGCCAGCCACAGCGCTCAAACAGCTTCATCACCCCCGCCACGTTTCCCGTCAGACGCGCTGTCAGCGGATTTATCTGTCGGCCGCTGTCGTCAAAAGCAACATCGAGGTTGGACCGTGAGAGATAAATGCCGTTGACGCCGGTATTCAAAGCCACGGCATACCGACCGGACCATTCCCGATCGCCCAACAGGCGGTAGTTCCAGTGCATGTCCTTCGCTGTCTCCAGGGCATACGTCAGCCGGAACAGGTCGTTCTGCTCAGACAGTTCGCCGGTGCAAGATCGCCAGAGGTAGTTCAGTTTGCTGGCCAGCTTCGCGTTGACACCCAGCTGGCGCCCTTGTTTCAGAAGCCACTCGATATCGGGAGTAACATCTCGCGAAAAACGCCGTTGCTTCAGTGCGGTAGCCAGCCAGCGTGTGAGAAAAAGGTTTTCCTGCGCCGGTGATAACACATCACCTTTTTGTCTGGCCAGCGCAAGCGCCACCAGGGCACACCAAGCCAGGTGGCCCGATTTTTCTGTCAGCGTCACTGCGTGTCCTTCTCCTTTCTGTTCCTGGTTGTTCATGCATCACTCTGGCATATTTTAACCGTAAAGGAGGCAGCCAGTCATATGAAACTAAGCGATTACTATAAATTTATTCAATGCCTTCCATAGTTAATCAGCTAAAGAAATGAATATACGTTCACTGTCATATATATTTATTATCCTTTTAGTTTTATCTTTATTCCAGTGACAACGACCTGCAAAAATAATTGCAGCCCCTTCGAGACTTTCAGAATCTGAAATATTAAATTTTTCGATTATTGCATCACGCAGATCGCCTAAGGGTATTCCAACATCCCTGCATTCAGCAGGATTAAGCCATTCAATATCATTGTTCGAGTTATATAGCGTCCCCCAGTAAAACCTGAGTGCATTTTTAGTCATGGGTTCAGCATCAGGAAATTTCACAAATAAATTTTTGGCTTTATACTTGAAGTCGCCGAACGGGATGATCGTATCCGACGTCGCCAGTCCTGTCCCCCTGATTAAGCTGTGCAGTATTTTTTGAAGTGAAACTGTCGGAACTCGCTTTTGTTCTGACTTTATGGTGTGGACTTTATTGTGCCCCGTCCCGGTTATCTCCGTTTTCCCGCTGAAACCAGACGGTTCGCTGCCTGCTGAAGAAGCACTGTCAAAATTGAAGCTTATTTTAATTGTATCTGACTCTGCGATTATCTGCTGAACTTCAGAAGCATTTCTGACTTCCCTTTGCCGTTGCGGTGAGAGTGTATTTTCCCTGCAGGTGCAGTACCGGGATCCAAAACAGGCCTGTTTACCATCAACACTTTTTTTCCTGTAGAATGCCTGTTCACGGCAACCCGGGCATACCAGTGAATGCCTTAATTTCTCTATTTCTTTCTCAGGTAATTTTTGGAAATCGATAACTGAGTAGCACTTATCGACACCACCAAAAGTACAAATACTATTAAACATAGTAAAGTCACCCCCCTGTTATTTTGTTATTTAAAAGATAATTAAAACCCGCTCAATATAACACATTACTTTTTCTCTCTTACCAGTTGAGCTCTTCTCAGCGCATAGCCCAGGCGTAATGTTTTTCAGCATAGTTGTACAGTCGGTAAGAGTTCTGCTCGTCGCCACCGATAAAAATACCATTATCCATTATCCCCTCCGCCAGCCGCTGCGTGTACCGGTGCGCAGCCTCATCCAGCTCTGCCCGGCTTCCCCATGCCCCCTGTTGCTTACGCCAGTTCAGCCTAACGGCTTTCAGCAGGCGGCACATCTGCTGGCAGATGAAGTAGCAGGCGACGACGTTGCGCGCATCCCCCACAAAGACCACATCGCTGTCCGGGCGCATCATTTCGTTCCACAGGTAGATATCGTAGCAGCCCAGCATCATGGCCACGCGTTTTGCCACGAAACCGCCGTACCAGTAATACGCGGTGCGGGGGATGTTCAGGCGGCGGCTCTCGGCAATATTACCGGTATGGAATGACAGCAGGCCAGATTCCGTCAGTTCCCGGACCAGCACCTCCAGCGCCCTGTGCCAGGCCCCGGTTTCACTGCGCTCAGACAGTGCTGAAAAGTACCGGCTGACAATGCCGGCAATCTGCTGTTCCGGTACGGCGTCACCATTATCCGTCTGAAGGGACAGTTTACGACACAGTTCCTCACGCTCCACCAGTGCATTCAGCATGGCATCCGTTGTCACGTTCTGTGCGGTGGCCAGTGACGCGACACGTTCACGCAGGTCATCAGAGAGAAAGACGCCAGCCCCGACGGCGACCGCCGACGGTATCCTGACGCGGCGTGTTACGGGCTTGTAGATTTCGCCGGTCTCCGGCCTGATTTTCAGGCCAGCCTTAAGCCAGCGGCTCAGCTCCTGGGGAAGGATATCCGGATTGTCCTTCAGAAAAAGCGCCCGGTTTCCGCGCGCCGTTCCGTACACGCTGTCAATGTAGTCGGTCAGCAGCATAACGATATCCACAGAAGTGTTTATAAACACAATCGTTTATATCACATGCATACCGGACAGGCGAGCAGTGCGCAGCCTGTCCACTGAATGCCGCTTTAGCGGCATGGAGGCGCCTGCTGGTATTGAATATGGCACTGTGAGTGAGTGGCGCCGTAGCCCGGCGCAGCCGGTTACATTGTTGACAGGTTTCACCAATCCATCCTTTCGCCCTGCTAGACCAAAACCCGCTAAAAGCGATACAGAAGCTTTTGTGCGCCGTCGGAGTGGTCACGACAAGGCGAAGCCGTAGTCGGGGCGTATCTCCGCGTTAGCGGGCCGTCAGGGCCGCTTACGAGCGTGTTACATCAGACCTGCAGCAACATCCCTTACAGCGACTCAGAATCCTAGTTACAACATCCATCATTAAAAGCGACGGTGTTCCGGGCCTATGGCCCGGAGCGGCCTCGCTTTTCAGTGGTGGGGAGGGGCTGTGAGGGTTCAGGCAGGCACTGTTCCTGCTTTTGTGTGAGCTTTTTGAATGTTGTAACTATATGCGCTGCGCCGGGGCCCGTCGCGTAGCGCCGGGAGCTACTTAAGGTAGTTGCCGAACCGGCGCGGACATAGTCCGCTGCAAGGGCGGGCATTCTCAGGAGCCTGTCCACAGGTCAGGCGACGAACAGGTTATATATTTATATGAATGAAATAAAAGATATTTAAAAGAAGTACAGAGCAGGTTTTTAAAGGAAACCACGCACTTTGAAATCAGGTCGGCTGGCGCTCTGTAAGCATAACGGTTGTAACCTTATGGAAAAGTCCCTTGCAGTTATTTGTGGGTAACTGAATCTGGCGATGAGATGTGGCCACTCTGATGCAATTTCTGGCCATTCTGATGGCGGAATGGGGTGAATGTCAGGAAGGACGGCCGTCATTTCGTGCAGAAAACCGTCAACGATGGACTGCAGACGTGCGAAACCCTCCGGCGCCAGCCGGATTTTTCACACAGGAAGGGTTATATGGGGACGGTGGCCAGCCGCGTGTAGTTGTTGCCACGCGACATCAGCATGCGCTCTTTCACGCGGCGCTCCAGCTCCCGCTTCATGGCATCAAGACCGCCGGTGAATCGCCCGCTGGCGTATTCCCGCGTCAGCTGTTGCTTCACCAGGGTCACAATGTCCTTACGGGTTCTGTCCGCGTCACGTCGCGCACGGGCGCGTTTCAGGCCATGCTGTTTACGTTCGGACTGGTAGCTGCGGAACCGTTCGCGCACAAAACGCCAGGCCTTCGCTATCAGCTCGTCCATCTCCAGTGGCTTCAGGTTCTGCTTCTTACGCTGCTGATTTTCCCATTCGACGCGGCTGCGGCGTGCGGCCACAACAGCAACGTCAGAGACGTCGAGCGCGGAGAACAGTGCCGGCGTGAAGGTGATATCGGTCGGGATGTTGCAGCCAATCTGCGGGTCATACTCGGTCTGGTAGGTAATCAGCCCCAGCTCCGCTATGAACTTCAGCGCCCGCGTGGCACGGGTGATGGACAGATTGCCACTTTTTGACTCGGTGGCCAGACCGCACTCGATGGCCAGATTGGTGATGGAGCGCTGTACACGATTGGCCAGCGGGTCATAGTGGAAGCACAACCCCTGGAGCAGTGCATCAATGGCACGACGACGCAGCAGAGGCGGCATCCGGTGACGTTTACCCAGCGAGCGTACAAACGCCACATGGACGGAAAAGTCAAAACGGGACGTGAAGCCCTCAGCTTTCGCCATCAGCTTACGACAGAACGGCAGGGTCTTTTTCCCTTCTCGCGGCGTGAATACCGGATTCGGGTTTTTGACCTGACGGTAATGAGAGAACAGGGCCTGAGCGTCAGTCACACCTTCCCGCAC